>JBDKJI010000051.1:0-4405 GCA_039796655.1 Chlamydiota bacterium
CCACCGGGATAGCGGTAACCTAACAGCACGGCCACCTTATCGAACGCCTCGCCAATTGCGTCGTCGACCGTGGTAGCCAAAGGCTTGACCACCCAGGGTGCCTCAATTGTGACAAGGAGCGTGTGTCCTCCCGATAGGACAAGACCCAAAGCGGGCAATTCGATAGGTAGCTCAGAGCTCATGGCGCTTGCATAGAGGTGGGCCTCGACGTGATTGACGGGGATGCACGGTTTATTCCAGGCGATTGAGAGTCCCTCTGCCGTTTGCATGCCGATGAGAAGTGCTCCAATAAGGCCGGGCTCTTTGGCAAAGGCGACCGCATCGATGGAGTCCACGCTAACCTTTGCTGCACCAAGCACCTCAGTTAAGACGGGGATGATTGCTTCGAGATGGCGCCTGCATGCTAGTTCGGGGAAAACGCCTCCATATTGCGCGTGGATATCGGCCGATGAGGCGATTTTTTCTGATACAATTTCTTTGCCATCGCGGACGATGGCAACAGCTGTTTCATCGCAGGTAGTTTCTATGCCAAGGACAATCATGGCGCGGCAGGCGGGGGAGTGGTTGATTTACGGCATAGGCAAAGGCGGTTGAGACCCCAAATAAATAAATCGAGCGTGAGTAGTACTGTATTTTTGAGTAAAGCCTCAAAGAGAACGATGATCATGAATGGGATGATTGTTGCGACGGCTATTTTTTGGGCGGTCTTAAGCCAAGCATCCTCAGCTGTGGCATTGAAAACATTTTTTGAAATGCTTAAGCTCGGTGCAAAATAAGCAATCGGATGGTTCGAAACTCGGATCATAGGGGCCTATTGTAGGCGTATGTTCAATTACGATCGAGGATAAATGTGTATACCACTTCTACCTAAAGCGCACCCAAAATGAACTGTTTTTCTTTGAACCTCTTCTGTGTCCCAGTTCTCAGGTCCTGGTATCAACGTGGCACAAACATCGTCGAAAAAATCCGAGTGAGCGCTGCAACAGCGCTCAAGTATATCGAAACTTATCAGGCCTATTCTCTCGATCTTGCCAGATCTACTCTGATTTCCCGCACGATCGAAGAAATCACTGAGGGCACAATGACCCTATTTCGCGGTATCGCGACGAGACGCTTGCATCTGATCGCCCGTGCTATGCAGAAAATTGGATGGGGTATTGGCGCTGTGACCTTGGTCGTGTGGCTTGATCGGGAGAGGCAATGGCTTTACAAGGTCGTTCTCACCACGGTGGCGGCTCAAGCTGTGTCAAGGCTCACACAAAAAAGATTTCTCATGACGGCTCTTGCTATCACCGGCATTGTTGGTGGAATTATCGTCTTTAACAATATGGGTGTAGAGGCGCAAGAGATTCCTGGGCCATTTGACTTAGATCAATTAGCTACGTGTCCGAACGCAAGGCTCAACACTCCTGAGGCCCCATTTTTGCAATTTTTACAAGCGCGTAGTCATGAACTCTATGACATCAAGATTACCGAACGCGCAAGAAATGAGTGGTGCATTCTTGCTCAAGGGATTTCGAAAATAGGGCTCACGCATCCTCAGCTTCCTTCATTTGTGGTAAAAATCCCGGTAGGTCTCTCTACAGGTGTCGAAGAGGAATGTCAGAGGATCCGTTTGGCTGAACGAATTATCCGCAAGCAAAAACTCGATCGGATTCGAGTCCCAGGTACTTGTGAGCTTTTTTATTTACCATGGGGACCTGTGGCAATTGTTGAGCAGATGAGCGTATCGAATCACGCAACTGGGTCACCTTCTGATGTTGCAGAAGCAACTGCACAGTTGCAGCATTTTCTGCAGGCAATGAGTATGTTCGATGTCGTTCCCGAGATAGCGCACAACGGAGGCTATCTTCCCAGCCTTGATGGCATAACGAGAATTGGAGTGTTTGATCTCGATGATGGTGAAGTGGCGAATGAACAGCTACTTCGGATGGATTCTCCTTATTAATACCATTTATTTATCGACTCGTGAAGCCTTTGGATAGGCGTGTTGTAGTCCATGAATATGCCGTCGTAGTTGGCGTTTTACATTGAAGAACGCCAACTTTGTTGGCATTCTTCAATGTAAATATGCAAACAACAGATTCTAAGCGATTTATGGACGAAATTCAAGGACGAAGAGGGCTTTGTGTTCGGGGGTGCCGACTGCGCTTGCGGGCCATTGTGATAGGATGGGGGCGTTGAGGATTGTTTTGACGATTGTTTGTTTAGCAGAACCGAGGGCGTAGATACAGGCGAGTCTGCTTTGGTTGATACAATGCATGGTGAACGATATCCGCTTTTCTTTCGTGGCGGGGTGTTCGGTGGCAATGACAAGCTGATTTGCCGGCGCTTTTAGCGCCGGCGAACCGGGGAAGAGGGAGGCGGTGTGCCCATCTTCACCGAGTCCCAACATGACGAGATCGAACAGGTGGCTGTCAGTGTGGCGTCGGATGAGTTCTTCATAAGTAGACGCCTCTTGCATCCGAAACACTTGGTTCAGTGGAATAGGGCAATGGCGTAGTCCTGCATCCATGCACATTTTGTAGTTGCTGCGCTCGTCGTCGGGGGGGACGACTCGTTCGTCACTCCAAAAGAGCCATACCTTCGCCCAATCGACGTCTTTACTTGCAAAGATGTCGGGAAGAAACTGCTTTGGCGTCGATCCACCTGATAACGCGCACACAAAGCGGCCTCTTTGTTGGATCGAGCGGGCAGCGGTGTGGATCCAATGCTCGACTGAAAATTGGAGAGCTTCTTTGTGGCTCGTCCCTTGGTATATGTCTCGTCTTATATCCCATTGAGTGAACATAACATCTCGATAAAGTGTTGGCTTGTTGAGGGTGCGGTGATTTCTTGGACAAGCGATTGTCCGCTGGCTGTTTCGCCGAGGAGGAATTGGTAGGGTAGATCGCATCGTTCGGCAGAGGCGATCTCAACGTTGACTCGGTGCGGTTGTTCGGGGATCCGACGTGCAATCATCGTATGCCCTTCGGTGGAGCTAATACGTATCTCTAAAATTGTCCCCGATCCAAGATTTTCCCATGCCTCAGTGGTGATGTCGATCTTTTTTTTCTGCCAGCCGAGGCGTGTTTGCAGCCATGTGGAGAGGTAGAGCGCTTGGATGTTGCGGTGGCAAAAAAATGGGGATTGGCGGTCGTTATACACAATGCGCACAGACGACATGGCCTGTAATTCTTTGACTCTTTCTTCAGAATCAAATGTGGAGGCGAGTAAAGAGCGCCAGCCATGGATATGGGCCCAGCTTAGGTCGGCAATCGCTTTGCCTTGCTTATTGAGGTGTAAAAGGGTTTGGGCAAATTGGCTGAGTTTACCTGCTGACTCAGAGTCGAAAATGATCCGTGTTGCGAGCTTAGCAAGTGGCTCGAAGAGGGGGTTTTCTTGGCTCGGATCTTCTGTCCAAAGGAGCGTGATGGGCAAGTCGGGTAAAATGTGGGGTAAAATCAGAAAAGGGACTTGCGCCAGTGTCTCTTTCGTCGCGCCAATATCGATGTGATCGCAAGCGACCGCACTTTCTTTGCCCTGCGCAAGAACAACAGAGACGGCGGCCTTGAGATAACTATGTGTCGCTTCAGGGTCTGATGCGATGAACAGAATTCGGCAGGGGAATTTTTCAATAACGCGCTCGATGATGTGTTGGATGTAATCGGTGCGGGTGCCAAGTTGGTTATAGACAATGAGGTTGAATAAAGAGGCCCTCATCTTGTTTTCCTTGGCAAGCTCTTCCCAAATGTCTCGGAGCTTGCTTTCGATGTGGGAGGGGTCGACGAGTTGTCTGACACTCATAAAATGCGCCACGCTCTTCGATCGTGCTCGATGAGGGCGTCCGCTGCGGCGGGCCCCCAACTGCCCGATGCGTAATTAGGAAAGTCTTTGGGTTTGTTGCCAGCCCAGTGTTCGAGCACAGGGGTCAAAATGTGCCAAGATTGGGCGACCTCGTCGGATCGTGCAAAGAGAGTGCTGTCTCCGGCAATACAGTCCCAAATCAACCGTTCATAGGCCTCGGGCGGCGATTGTCCAAAATAACTGCCGTAGCGAAAATCCATCTTCACTGGTTGGATAGGGCTGGTGGGGCCCGGGACTTTGCAGTTGATTTTGAGAGCAATCCCTTCGTCGGGTTGGATTCGGATGGCCAAGACGTTCGGGTCGCTTTTGACACCCGTTTGTTGGAATAAGACGCCGGGGGCGTCTTTGAAGATGATGGCGATCTCGGTGCCTCGTTTAGGCAGTCTTTTACCGCCCCGCAAATAGAAGGGGACGCCCGCCCAGCGCCAGTTGTCGATAAATAAACGCATGGCTAGGTACGTTTCGACGACAGAATTCGGGCTTACGTTGTTTTCTTGCTTGTAGCCGACGACTGACTCACCATTGATGTAGCCAGGTCCATATTGACCGCGGACAATTG
>JBDKJI010000052.1:0-7323 GCA_039796655.1 Chlamydiota bacterium
TCGGGGCTGCTCCTAACCTATCAAGCTCCTCGCTTTGCGAGGATGTTATGACTTATTAACTCGAGAGAGCTTTCAATTGAAGCCCTTTTGGGTGTACCTCAGGTAGAACTGCTATATACCACTTCCACCTGAATGGCGCCCAAACTAATAATTTAGCTAAAATTATTTTTTGTTTTTCCGCGTCAATTTGCCAACAACAAAAATATCTGATACCGTATTCCGGATTTATTGATACCAAACTATTTTACATCTGGTTATACTCTTAATACAAAACGTACAAAAAGGCGACAATGGCTAATACTATTAATATTTTGAGCCCATCCTCCCCGCTTCTTTCATTGCGTACTGGCGATTCATTTAGGAAGGGCCATATTGTCCGACTTAACGTTATGACTCGTATTTTCTTTGGAATAGCGGAGTGGTTCCGAGGTGGTCGGGCAAAAAATGACGCCAAAGCCTTCGATGCATTCTACCCAGAAGCCCGGCGCCAGATCACTGACTTACATGAGCGCTTGAGAACCGGCGAGGTATCAGAGCTAGCGTTTTCGCAAGTGACTACCGCCCTGAAAGTAGCCGCCAAAATTGGCAATAGTTCTTGGGGCAAACACTGCGCAACAAGAGCCAACGCAAATTATCTTGCGTTCCACCAAGAAGTAGAGGCTCTGCGTCGCACAGCTGTTGCAAGGCTCGAGCAATTAGAGTGCGCAGATGTCAAAACAAAACACATCATGACTCGATGGGTGAGGTCCAATGAGCGGCAAAGAGCGTTCGCCGCGTATCTCGATTTAAAAGAGCCTCCGTATGTCGCTGAAGAGTTGCCTGTAGGCGCTGTGCTTGTGTTGGATCCTCATTGGTATTTAGCAGCAAATAAACTGAGTGGAGCCAAAACAATTGCCAAGACTACCCTCATCTATCTCAAGATGCTTGTGTGCTGGCTTTTTACAGGGATTCGCTTTACCCACGCAGAACTTGTTTTATCGAACCGCCAGACCTTTGATCTAGAAAAAAAACCTGGTACCTGGATTCAAGGGAGAATGCGCTTAAGAGCCATGGAAGCAGGCAAAATTCAATACGGCACTGTCCTTGTTCCAAATCAAGAGAAGATATTGGCAGCTCACCAAGAGGCGTTCGGTGAGGGTGCATATCCCACCTTTGATGCCTTGTGGGCAGCTATCGAAAAGCGAGCCAGAGAAGGTGTGCCCCATATGAAAGCAGGTCTTCGCGACGTTTTGAAAATTGGCAGACATCGAGCTACCCGAGCTGCTGATTATGACCCAAGGACATCTTGGGATCCCCATAACAAACGCCTTGGTTGTTCGTCATCGATCGCTGCGTTGTTTGGTTCCTTCGGTATTGATTTGGGCAAAGAGTTTGGTCGAAGGGCAGATAATATGTCGCCAGCAGACCTGTCTAGATCCGAATATTTCATGCCCTTGTTCGACCCTCACCGCTTACTGAACCGATAAGCTAGTCGATTCCGACGATCCCATGCTTGGACAAAGTCGCCAAGAGGATAGGCAACAATCGTCGTTGCATCTTTGCTAAACGCCGGATCCATGCAATAGACGAGCTGTCGATCGAAGTCGATGCCAGAAATGACGAGAAGGTGCCCCGAGGCATATGGCAGAGCGCTGCCTGCTAAGGGACCTCGAATACTGACAACCACAGGGATTTTCTGCTGTAGGATTTTGGCAACAGCGTCTAAACCATCAAGCCTTTCAACCCAGCAAGCCCACGTTGACCCCAAACGGGCTGACGCTTCTGCCACATTGAGCACCCAATTGCCAAAAATATCGAATGTTTGGTCGCGAACGCAATCGGCAAACTGCGCAGTATTGAGATGAACGCCCGGGCTTAGAAATTGGATGACAGCCGCAGTCGACGTGGGTGAGCAAAGATCTTTGGCCCTCAGATGCGCCACACACATCTGAGAGCGCCCTTGTACAGCAAGGGGGGCTTGATATAAAGAACAAGCGCCCTCTGAAAGGCGCACTTCTTTTGCATTTGTGTACACATGAAGCTCGGCCCAATCAGGTGCAAAAGCAGCCCCCAGCACGCGGATGCGAAATCCATTGCCTTCCCGGACCGAAATGACGTCTTGATCGACCTTGATCGAACCAGCATCGACTTTGTAACCAGACTGTCCTTGTGATAACCAGTCAGCGTATGGCACCCAAGCTGACCACTCGTTGCCTGTTAGGGCACTCACGGCAAAATGATAGCCGCCCTTTTCTAGCCTAGGCGCGTTCCAAGAGACAATCATCTCCGAAAAAGGTGGTGTCGAAAAGACTTCCCAAAGGGGGGTGAAAAGCGCGTGGAACATCATAAATCAGGGCGGCACATGTGCAATGGGTTGATCATTTCGTCATATTCCGCTTCAGTGACGTATCCCAATTTAAGCGCTGCACTTTTCAACGTGGCATGATGTGAGAGCGCGTATTCAGCAATCTCAGCCGCTTTGTCGTAGCCAATTTTGGGGCTTAACGCTGTCACAAGCATGAGTGATTGCTCGAGATGGTTTTCGAGTTGTTTCAAGTGTGGTTTTATCCCGCGGACAAGATAGCGATCAAAGTTGGTGCTGCCATCGGCCAGCATCCGGATCGATTGAAGAACATTGTGGATGATCAAAGGCTTATAGACGTTCATTTCCAAATGCCCGCCCGACGTGCCAAGCGTGACGGCCAGATCGTTTGCCATCACCTGGATAGCCAACATACTCATTGCCTCGCATTGTGTCGGATTTTCTTTGCCCGGCATCATGGAAGAGCCAGGCTCATTCGACGGGATCACTAGCTCACATAGACCAGCCCGCGGTCCGCTGGCTAAAAGACGAATATCGTTGCTAATCTTAAAAAGCGCTCCCGCAAGCCGTTTGAGCGAACTGCTGACAGCGCCCATCGCATCATGCGCCCCTTGCGCGGCAAATTTATTGGGCGCCGTCACGAAGGGAAGTTTCGTCAGAAGGGCGATCTCTTGCGCGACAAGCCGATCAAACCCTGGCTTGGTATTGAGCCCCGTCCCCACCGCAGTACCTCCCAAGGTCAGCGGATAGAGCCCCTTGATGCTATGTTCGATATCGCGTACCGCGTCATCCACCATGGCAGCATAACCCGAAAATTCTTGCCCAAGCGTCACAGGCGTGGCGTCTTGCAGATGCGTGCGCCCCAACTTGACAATTTTCTGCCAATTTTTTGCCTTCGCATGGAGGGAGCGGGCCAATCGTCGCACGTTCGGTAGCAATCGCTCATGAATCTCAATGACTGCTGCAACGTGCATCGCCGCCGGGAAGGCATCATTGGTCGATTGAGACATATTGACGTGGTCATTGGGGTGAACTGGTTTTTTAGACCCAAGAGGCTTTTTTGCCATCTTGGAGCACAAATTTCCGATTACCTCATTGAGGTTCATATTGAACTGAGTCCCACTCCCTGTCATCCACACATGAAGCGGGAAATGGTCGTCATGGCGTCCCTCTAAGATCTCATCGACGGCGCGGGTAATGAGTTTCAGAGCTTCTTTTGAGAGCATATTTTGTTTGCAATTGACAATCGCGCACGCTTTTTTGACGATCGCCAAAGCGCGCACCATCTCATGAGGCATCCGCTCATTGCCAATTGAAAAATGCTCCAAGGAACGCTGCGTTTGAGCCCCCCACAGACGATCGTGGGGCACTTTGACTTTCCCTAAACTATCTGTCTCAACGCGGAACCGCATATTTTCGGTATAAAAGTTACGCCGTTTTATAGCAAGGAAGCTCGCTCATACTCATCAAGCAGTTCAAAATAGCCGGGGATCATTGGCATACGCTCCATTTCCTGGCGGTTTGCCCACGTATAGTTTTTGTGCTCGGCAGATACGGCAACAGCGGGGGATTGGCTCAGATCAACACGGACCATTTCGTAACGATAGGCGACAGTGTCTCTTCGGATGAAAGCGGAGCGCACTAAAGTAAAACAAGCAAGATCAAGGGCAATCTGCGTCTCTTCATACAGCTCTCTTTGCGCGCACTCCAAAATCGATTCCCCTTGTTCGCGCTTCCCACCAGGAACGCCCCACATCCCAGCGAAATCTTTGTGATCACCGCATTGAAGGAGCAGTAAGCGCCCGTCCCAATGGAGGTAGCAAGCGGCGACGTCGCCGTTTTTTTGAAATAACAAAGGCTCTTCGAAAAAAATTTCGTAGGTGTACTGACCCATGCCACAATTGTATCAGCGAATAAGAATAAAAAGGTTGTTAAAAAAGGGCATATGTATTAAAAATTTTGGAATGAGTGCGTCTGTCCCTTTTATCCAAGGGTTTGGTTCTTTGTTCCTGAGCTTGCAAAGCGCCAGCACAGCCAAAACCCAGACTTCTCAAGACAACCCCCTCGGCGCTTCAGTCAGCCAGGTAGGGCAGTTATCTTGGCTTTCAAGTTTGCTTGAAAGAGTAGGACAAAGCGCTCAAGGCTCTTTAAGCGCGATTGCAAAATTTTTTTCCTGGCTCTTGTCGTCGTTTGTAACTGCCCCCTTCCTCACGGCAAGCGGCGCCGTTAAAGCCGATCTCTTCGCCTCAAGCCACCCGGTTGACGTACCCGAACAAACAACCCACTATGCAGTGACACAGATTCAAGGTGACATTAAAACCAACAAAGCACCGACAATTCCTATCACGGTAGAAGGACAAACCCGTTACTTTGAATTGATCCCAGCCACAGGTGAAGACGCCAAGATCACAGTGACATGCAATGGCTCTGCACGCACGTTCCAACGCGGTAAGATGATCCCGTCAGAAACAGCCTCAGGTATGATCCCTTGGGAAGGCGGAGGCATTATTCTCGATTCACAGCTCGATGGCGCCGAAGAAGGCGCAGCTGTCGTAACCATCCAAGCACATACGACACACTTTGTATCAGACAACAAAACAGTGATAGCGCCGCAACAAGGACTCTCCGAACGGATCCGAAAATGGTCAAAAGGCGCCATCAAACTCCCCACCGACCCCAATTCGGTGTTTAGCAAAGTCATGAAAGCCATCGCTGAACACACCCCAAAATTAGGGCACATCGTCGCCGCCGTCAGCGCTTTAGCTCTGGTTGTCATCGGCAACATCGGCGCCATCATCGGTCTTAGCGCAGCTCTACTCTCTCACATTGCCCTGCGCATCAAAAGCGGCCTGTCGCCGCGCGCTAAAGCATTTTGCCAAACAGCCATCTCGATTCTCTCTATGGTGGGCATGATATTGATCGGATCACCGTTGACGAAAATCACATCAATCTGGAGCTTAATTACATCTGTCCCTAAAATACAAGCGTGGGTCGAGACTCGAATCAATTCGATTGCAACAAAGTGACAATACCTCTTGTGAGGCAAAAATTGGATTTTCGGCTGCGCTAAAGACCAATTTTTGAGTCACAAGAGGTATATATTGGAAGCTTTACTGACCGACTTTTATCAACTATCAATGGTGTACGGCTATTGGAAAACTGGTATCCATAACCAACAAGCCGTTTTCCATTTGTACTTTCGGAAACGCCCCTTCAGCGGCGGGTTTGCGATTGCAGCCGGATTGCAACCCGCTGTAAACACTCTCCAAGCCTTCCGTTTTTCTCCATCAGATCTCACGTATCTAAAAACTTACTTTGAACCTGCTTTTTTGGATTTTCTTGGCAACTTTGCATTCAGTTGCGATGTTGACGCAATCCCCGAAGGCTCGCTCGTCTTTCCAAACGAACCTTTGATCCGCGTCAAAGGGCCCATCTGGCAAGGACAAATGCTCGAGAGCATGTTGCTCAACCGCATCAATTTTGAGACTTTGATTGCGACAAAAGCAGCGCGAATTTGTCTGGCAGCATACCCTGACCCCGTCGTCGAATTTGGCATGCGTCGAGCGCAAGGGCCTGATGGCGCGCTCAGCGCAAGCAGGGCTGCTTTTATTGGAGGTTGCCGATCGACATCACACGTGTTGGCCGGAAAACAATTTCAGATTCCGGTAAAAGGAACACAGGCGCATAGCTGGATTATGGCGTTTGACACAGAAGAACAAGCATTTGAAGCCTTCGCCAAAGCCTACCCACAAGGATCGATCCTCCTCGTCGACACCTACGATTCTTTGCAAGGCACACGCCACGCCGTCCAAGTTGCCAAGAAACTGAAATGGCCTCTCGAAGGGATCCGCCTTGACTCAGGCGATCTTTTGCGATTAAGTATTGCGTGCCGCAAAATCCTCGATGAGGCCGGTTTTACAAAAGCCGTTATCATGGCCAGTAACGAACTCGACGAAAGAATCATCGCCTCATTAAAAGCACGCGGCGCGCCCATTCACATGTGGGGCGTTGGCACCCACCTCGTCACAGCAAAAGACCAACCAGCTCTCGATGGGATTTACAAACTCTGTGCTATACAAAGCAATGACGGAACCTGGCACAACAAAGCCAAGCGCTCAGACCAGCGAGAAAAAGCGACGCTGCCTGGTATTTTGCAAGTGGCACGCCGCCAAGAAGGACCCTACTACACCGGCGACCATGTGTATGACGAGCTAGCCATTGATCGACCGGAAGGTAAACCGGTGTTAGTCCCGATCTTCCGATTGGGCCATTTCGTGGGCACAACGCTGTCCTTAAACGAGATTCAAAAGCAAGCTCAAACCGAATTAGCACGCCTACCCGAGGCCATTAAGCGACTCGATCAACCGGAGACATACCCTGTCGCAATGGATTTGGGTCAACCATGAGAGCACTCATGATCATCGACGTACAAAATGACTTCCTACCAGGGGGACGCCTTGCGGTAGCTGGAAGTGATACGGTGATCCCGATCATCAATCAGATCATGCCCTTGTTTGATCACATCATCGCAACCCTCGACTGGCATCCACCAGGGCATAGCAGTTTTAAGATTTGGCCTGAGCACTGCGTCCAAAACACACAAGGCGCCGACCTTGCGCCAGGGCTCGATCAAAGCCGCATCGAACACCGCATTTACAAAGGTACTGATTCCTTAGTCGACAGCTACAGCGCTTTTTTCGACAATGAAAGACGGCGAACCACAGAGCTGGGTGATCTACTACGCCAAAAGAAATTAACGCACCTTTATTTTGTAGGTCTTGCGACCGACTACTGCGTAGCGCATTCCGTCCTCGACGCAATCAGCCTCGGATTTCGCGCCACGCTGATTCAAAACGCATGCAAAGCCGTCAATCGACACCCCCACGACGGCACACGAGCCATCCTACGATGCCAGGCTACTGGCGCTCATGTCATTACCAGTGATACCCTTTGATCTTATTTAAAAAAGAGATACGATGGGTGCCATGTATTTTTTGATCGTGGCCCCGTTTGCCATGTTG
>JBDKJI010000053.1:0-9030 GCA_039796655.1 Chlamydiota bacterium
CAGCAATCGATTAAAGTTTAGAGAGAGTGCAGTACCCAAAAGCTAAACAAGGCAGAGATACGAAAATATATAAGAACCAATGGCTTGCATTCCATTTCAGAGATGGGGTTGCGATGAGTCTGACTGCTTTCAATGATAACACCGCGATCTTTACAGGAGTGATTGCGGGGGGGGCTTACGGTGATTGGCAACGCGCCGAATCCGGCTGGTTACACGATCCTAAAGCCCCATTTTGGAGGGGGGATCGCAGCGATCAAGTTATTCTTGGCAGCGCTGATCCCCACACTCATTCTCTACGCCGTCTTTTACCTACTCGGCCCGCTCTTCAGCTGGTAGCGGAGTTGGACGAATCATCAACATATCGTGTTGACGATTGATAATCTGGCTGAGTTGGTCAAGGTCGCGTGCCGTTGCAGGCAAGGAGTTAGGCATAAAGGAGGCTCTTATGTACCAAGTTGCTTTCCCATCCTCTTGTATCTGAAAGAATGTCATAGATGTGGGAAGAATGCCTGGACGAGCTATCTTGGGACCGATAGGAAAGGCATAATATCGGTTTCTGTTAGAAGCTTGTCCTAATAGACACTCAACATGCAATGATGCGGGATCGATCAAGAAAGATCGATCTATCGCAGCGTCTTGATGCCGCATATATGGCGGTGCGCCTAATCTCGATAGCGCCTCCAGGCGATCCTCCACCTGCTGTGCGGTGAGCGCTGCACTTTCCTCCCCTATTGAAGGGGATTCACCACCCCAAGGAGGGTTGCGAATCTCAGCAGGGGCGCTAATGGTGTAGTTGTGTGTAGTGCGGAGGATGATCTTTGCAATGAGCATGATCAAGGGCAAGACGACGGTGAAATACGAAGCAACTTTGAGCGCTGTGATGTACCACTTTTGTTTGTTAGGGTAGAGCCACACTTCTGATTTCTCCTTGCTAATAGGCACAGCTACTTTGCCGTTGAGATAAAAATAGCCTTCGACGAATTTCTGTAGAGGCTGATGAGCCTTAATTGGGGTGAAAAACGGTATTCTCATGTGTTTCCTTGATTTGTTTTTTTGGGTTTGTGTGGCAGTATACTTATCTTTTACCTACTCGGCTTGCTATGCAGCTGGTAGCGGTCCTGTGCCTGCAGCGGTTGCTGAGCCAAAAAAATCTTTCGACTGCATTTTGGGTAATCCAATCTAACTTTTTCGTGGCACATTTTGGGTTAAAAGCGCTTAATTGGCAATTAGTTTTTATAGTTTTGAAAGAGCGCGGTATCCAAAAGCTAAGAAAGGTAAAGATGCGGTAATGTATAAGAACCAATGACTTGCGTTCCATTTTAGGATGATAACGCCTTTGTGAGAGAACAGAAGCATCAGAAGGCCGAATAAAAATAGTTGAACTCCGACGGTAAATAAAATAGTTGGCGTAAAGACGTTCGGTGTTTCTACTGCATCATCGGTAGCAAAATTTTCATGTGCACGGGGAGCGATGTCGACAGGTTCGCTGAGCGGTGGCGACGACGGATATAAAGACTGCATTGTCCTTTGGTTACGCGCTGACACATCGAAATCGGCAGGCGCCTGTTTTTGTTCTGGTTTTTCTTCGCGCAAATCGGCGGCGCAAAAAGGGCAAACAATGACGTCGACATCAATTTCGCCTTCGCAGTTATGGCATAGCTTCTGTCGTTTTTTTGGCTTGATCATGGGCTTTAATGCACATATTACCTATTCGCCTATTTTCCGGACTCGGGTAAAGTGGAGTTATGAGTGAAAAACGAACTTTTGACGTCGCGGTGATTGGCGCGGGTCCTGGTGGTTATATCGCGGCGATTCGCGCTGCGCAATTAGGTCTTCAGGTAGCACTGATCGAAAAACAAGATCTCGGTGGCACATGTCTCAACGTCGGCTGCATTCCGAGCAAAGGACTCCTCTCCAGCGCCCACGTATTGCACCAAGTAAAAAGAGCGCATGAATTTGGCATTGAGACAGGCCCTGTGCGTTGCAACTACGCAACCATGGTAGGACAAAAAGATAAAATGGTTGCAAAAATCCGAGGGAGTCTCGAAGGACTTCTCAAAGCCAATCGGATCACGATTTTGAAAGGCCACGCCCAGTTTGAGTCGCCTTCCGATCTTAAAGTCACAGGTCAAGACGGCTGTTTCATCCATGCTGAAAAGATCATCATTGCGACAGGTTCTCTCCCCGTCGATGTGAAGGCATTTCCCTGCGATCACGAACTCATTTTGAATTCGACATCTGGCTTAGCGATGACTGAGGTGCCCAAGCGTCTGGCCATCATAGGCGGTGGCTATATCGGTTGCGAATTTGCGACCCTCTTTGCTGAACTCGGCTCGCACGTAATCATTATTGAGGCGACGCCGACGATTTTGACTTCGCAAGGTGAGAAAGTCGCCAAATTCATGACGCGCTCAATGCTGGCTAAAGGTGTTGAGATCAAGACAAACGTCGCTGTTCAAAGTGTCCAAAAACGGGCCGATGGTGCTGATGTTGTCCTCAATAACGGAGAGACTATCAATGCCGACCGTGTCATTGTCGCGGTGGGCAGGCGCGTTTTCACAGAAGGTCTTCATTTGGACAAAGCGGGTCTTGCGGCAGGTGAACGAGGGGTCATTACTGTCAACGAGCGGATGGAGACAGAGGTCAATGGGATTTACGCGATCGGTGACGTCACGGGGCAGGGTCTTGCGCACGTCGCATCGCATCAGGGTGTTGTAGCCGCGATGAATGCTGCGGGCAAACAAACTGCGATGCATTACAATGCGGTCCCTGCGGTCATTTTCACATCGCCTGAAATAGCCACAGTGGGCATCACAGAAGAGCAGGCTGTAGCTAGTGGGCGTGCTGTGAAAGTGGGCTTGTTTCCGTTTTTAGCCCTCGGTAAAGCCCATGCGGCGCATGAAACAGATGGTTTTACTGAAATCATTGCCGATGCGAAAACGGACGCCATTTTGGGTGCCACCGTCATTGGTCAAGAAGCTTCCAATCTCATTGCAGAGATGGCCCTTGCAATCCAAAACGAGCTCACGCTGGAGTCTGTTGTGGAAACGATCCACGCGCATCCCACGCTTGCTGAAAGTTGGCATGAAGCGGCCGCGATCGCGCTAGGACTACCTCTCAACTATCCGCCGGTGAAAAAGAGATGAGCGCGAAGCTACCCATTTTGCCGCCCAATACTGACACATCTGCGGCGGGACGATTTCCGTCGTGGCTTCACCGCAAACTCCCTCCTGGCGATCAACTTTTCCGCACCGAAGGGATTTTGGAAAAATACCGCTTGAACACGGTGTGTGAAGAGGCCAAGTGCCCCAATCGATTTGAGTGCTATACGAAGAAGACGGCGACGTTTCTCGCCTTGGGCAAACAGTGCACGAGAAACTGCGGTTTTTGTTCCATCGACTTCACCAAAGCGCCCCAGGTGCCCGAGGCCGATGAACCAATGCGCATAGCCCTTTCTGTCAAAGAGCTCGGGCTTTCGCATGTCGTAATCACCATGGTGGCCCGCGATGACCTGCCCGATCAGGGTGCAGCGCACATCCGAGCGATCATTGAGACTCTCCGATCAGAATGCCACGGTGTCACGATCGAAGTGCTCACGTCTGATTTTGGTGGCGACAAGGCCGCTCTCGACTATGTCCTGGAGGCCCGCCCCGATGTCTTTAACCACAACATCGAAACGGTGCGCGCTCTATCGCCCCGCGTACGGCACAAAGCAACATATGACAGGACGCTGGAGGTGCTTGCTCGGGCTAGCAGAAGACAAGGGCAGATCGTTAAGTCGGGACTGATGGTGGGACTGGGAGAGACGATAACGGAAGTAGAACAGACGATTGGCGATCTTTACCAAGCCGGCTGTTCAATTATTACGATTGGGCAATATCTGCAACCCGATCGCACTAAGCTCCGTGTCAAAGAGTTTATTACGCCCGAACAGTTTCGCTTGTTTGCCGATTACGGCAAAGAACTAGGAGTCCCGCACATGTACACGGGTCCCTTTATCCGCTCCAGCTACAACGCCGATTTATTCGTATGAGACTGCCTCGTCTCACAGCTCTATCCATATCATACTGTGGCGCTCTCATTGGAGCGCCCATTGGCGTGGGTACGGTCGGCGTCAATATCGCCGATCGGGTCAGTCAGGTGACCCGGCGCTGTTTTGAAAAGTATCCTCTGCTTCATCCCATCGGTGATGCGGTGGCATGTGTGGCATCATCGTCGATTGGACCCATTGTCGGTGGCACCATCGGCGCTGCCGCAGGAGCGACAGCTCTGGTTTGGGGACCTCCTGTAGTGCTCTACCGGCTATTCAAGAAATCGTGAAAGTCGTAAGACAAGCTCATATATGCGCAAGCAACCCACTGAGGTGGCGACGATCGTTTTGGCGGGCGGTCAAGGCAAACGGCTCTATCCGCTGACGATCCACCACTCCAAACCCGCCGTCTCTTACGGAGGTCGATATCGCCTCATCGATATCCCGATCTCGAATTCGCTCAACTCCGATTTCCGGCAGATTTTTGTCATCGCCCAGTATCTTTCAGGCGAGCTCCAGCACCACATCAGCCAAACGTACCGGTTTGACGCGTACAACCCAGGTTCTGTCGATGTGTTAACGCCGCAAGAAAATGAGCAGGGAGTCCGCGAATGGTTCAACGGCACCGCCGATGCAGTGCGTAAAAATTTGCCCACGCTCTTGAAGTCGAGCGCCGATTACTTTTTGATTCTCTCAGGCGATCAGCTGTACAACATCAACTTTCAGGAAATGGTCCAATTTGCCCAAGACAAACAAGCCGATCTGACGATTGCCGCAATCACCGTGCGTGAGAAAGAAGCCAAACGGATGGGACTTCTCAAAATTGATGCAGCAGGATGCGTCCTTGATTTTGCCGAGAAACCAGAATCAAAAGAAGTGATGAGTCGCTTTGTATTAGACAAAGCTTCCGGCAAAAGTTACCTAGCTTCGATGGGGATCTATGTGTTTACAAGAGGCGCTCTCGTCGAATTGCTCGCGAGCGATCCACGCGACGATTTTGGGTTTCACCTGATTGACACCGCTGTCAAACAGAAAAAAACGTCCGCCTACGTCTACCGCGGCTATTGGGAAGACATTGGTACTGTCGCCTCGTACTATGAAGCAAACCTCGACTTGACGCGCCACAATGATGGCCTTAACACATATGATGAGCGCAATCCCATTTATACAAGGCCGACGTTCTTGCCTGGCCCCAAAGTCGCTTGTACTAAAATCATCGACTCGATCATCTGTGAAGGTTGTATCATTGAGGCGGCTGAAATTGCCCATTCAGTGATTGGCCTTAGGTCTCACATTCGAAAGGGGACGATCATTCGCAATACTGTCATGATGGGCAACCACTTCTATATGCCCCCCGTTGCAGACCACCGCCCCTTGGCGGGCGATTACTCGATTGGCGAAAACTGTCTGATTGAAAAGACGATCATTGATGAGCATGTCAAAATCGGCAACAACGTTACGCTGATCAATCGACAGGCCCTAGAAAACTATGACGGGGACGGGATTTTTATTCGAGACGGGATTATCATCGTAACCAGCGGGACAGTGCTCCCCGACTTTTTTGAATTATAAAACAATGCGTATTTGGGCAATTGCCGACCTACACCTGAGCTTTGGGGTTCCTAATAAGGGCATGGACGTCTTTGGCCCGAAATGGGACCAGCATGCAGACAAAATTGCAGGCCATTGGCGCGCCCTAATTCACCCCGATGATCTCGTCTTAATTGCTGGCGATATCTCCTGGGCGATGCGGCTACCCGAGGTGGCCCCCGATTTGCAGTGGATCGACGCTCTACCTGGCACAAAAGTGATGATCCGAGGCAACCACGACTATTGGTGGGGCTCCCTCAAACAAATGGCTGAAATACTGCCCCCCTCGATTCACGTGATCCAAAACACCGCTTTCCATTGGAAAGACGTCGCTGTTGGTGGCTCTCGCCTGTGGGACACGCCAGAGTATGCATTTGGGTCGATCTCCGCAAGCGAGCCGACCATGCGCGTGCCCAATAACGACCCCGAACAGGTCGTGCAAGAAGAGATGAACGCAAAAATTTTCAACCGCGAGCTTGATCGTCTCAAATTGAGTCTGAAAGCCATGAAGCCCGATGCCAAGGTGAGAATTGCAATGACACATTACCCGCCAATCGGTCTCGACCTGGGTGTATCGCGAGCCAGCCAGATCCTTGAAGAGCACCGGATCGATGCCTGCGTTTTCGGGCACATCCACAACTTAAAAGCAGGGCGAGCGCCCTTTGGCGAGGCTAGAGGCGTGCGCTACTATCTCACCGCATGCGACTACCTCGACTTCAAACCTCTGATTATCATGTAAAGCGGTTTTACATGATCTCTGCAAAACGCCCTTTTTTGCTCATCGAAGTTCTTGCTGCCCTGTTCATCGTAATGCTGTGTCTGATCCCTCTGTTGAAAAGCCCGATCCTGTGGCTGCAATATACGCAGAGATCTTTGGAGGAGATTGAGGGAGAAAGGCTTGCGAATTGGACATTCAGCGAGGTGGAAGAGATGTTATTACGGAGGCAAATCCGTTGGGATGCGTTGCCAGGTCCTGGCCAGAAAGAAGTATCGTTTCCATTGCCGCCTGCTACAATTCGCGTGGGTGAACGAGAGATGCAGGTTAGGCGATCTGTTCGTCTGTATTGCTCAAAAAGGCGTGGAGAAAAGCGCGGTAAAGATGGGGCTATTTACCGCAATTATCTTGTGCGCATCGACTTTGATCCGAAGCTGTCGCGATCTAAAAAAAAGAGTCCCTACGTTTATCGCATCATTATGAAAAATGCTTGATTGTTTCCTTGCTGAAAATCCAATTTTTGAGTAACGAGAGGTATAAATGCACCACGATTCGTTTAAGCCCCATATTGCGAGTGAGCAATCAGTTCTTGAAGTGACGTTTCGTTCCATGGGGTTGGGTATTGTATTTGGCGTTTTATTTGCCGTTGCAAATGCCTATCTAGCCTTGAAGGTGGGACAGACCATTTCGGCGTCGATTCCGGCAGCGATCATGTCGGTGGCAATACTTCGCCTTTTTGGCAGAAATGTGTCGATCTTGGAACACAATATTGTACAGACGGTTGCTTCTGTTGGAGAGGCGCTTGCGGCGGGGGTGGTTTTCACGATCCCTGCTCTTATTTTGTTGGGAGAACCACCGTCGATAGGGCGAGTGTTTCTTTTATCCTCTTTAGGCGGGGTATTGGGGGTCTTGTTCATGATTCCGATGCGCCGTTTTCTCATCGTTGAAGAACACCATAAATTACCGTATCCTGAGGGGACTGCGTGCGCTGAGATTTTAAAAGCGCACAATACGAGCAAAGGGGTGGCAGTCAGAGCACTTTGGGGCGCGATCGTCGCAGGTGGCTATCGCCTGTGCACCGACGTCTTCCACTTATGTAAAGAAGTGCCGGTGATAGGGCTCAAATTTTTAGAAAATTCGCTGGTGACCATCGAAACAACGCCAGCTTTGCTTGGTGTTGGATACATTGTGGGTATGCGCACGACGGTGTGTGTGTTTGCAGGAGGCGCTACCGCGTGGTGGGTGATCATTCCTCTCATTAAGGTATTTGGACTGGGCGACTTGATCATTTACCCCTCCGATGTTCCCATCTACGAAATGGACGCTACGATGATATGGAACCGCTATATCCGCTACATCGGTGCCGGCGCGATGGGGGTAGGTGGATTAATCAGTTTATGTCGGATTTTGCCTTTATTGTTTCGTACATTGCATTTGAGCGTCCAAGAATTGAAGGCGGGATTTCATGCAAAGGTCCACATACCCAGGACAGAAAAAGATATATCTCTCTCGTGGTTGATCCTAGGTTCTTTAGGCATCATTTTATTTCTTCTATTTTTTCCTGGGATGCCGATGAATTTATTGACGATTGTTCTTCTTGTCATTTTGGGATTTTTTTTCACTGGCGTGACTGCAGTGACTGTGGGGATTGTAGGGAGCTCTTCAAACCCTGTTTCGGGAATGACCCTGACAACGCTACTCATCACATGTCTTTTGTTTGTATTTCTTGGTTGGACTGAAAGAATCTATCTGATTGCTGCAATGACAATGGGGTGTGTAGCGTGTTCGGCAATCTGCATGGCGGGGACGACGGCGCAAGATTTAAAAACGGGATTTTTACTTGGTGCAACGCCCCGTTCGCAGCAAGTAGCAGAGATCGTCGGTGTGATTCTCCCCTCCATCGTCCTTGGCTATACGCTGTATCTAATGAACCAAGCATATGGAATCGGCTCTGCAGAGATGCCTGCGCCTCAAGCGACTTTGCTCGCGATGGTTGCAGAAGGTGTCATGAGTGGGGGCCTTCCCTTACCTTTGATTACAATCGGCGTTGTCTTGGGGCTTGTGATGTGGATGTTACGGGTTCCAATCTTGCCATTTGGTCTTGGCGTCTATTTGCCTCTATCGCTCACCACTGCTATGATGATCGGCGGTTTAATGAGGGGCTATGTCGATCGGACAAATGTTTCGCCCACTGCGTCGGAGGGGGGCATTTTGTTTGCGGCAGGACTTGTCGGGGGTGATGCATGCATAGGTATCATCATCGCTTTGCTTGCGGCTTCGGGATATCATTTTGGCGCCGAACCCCTGCTGTCCAGCGCATGGATTTCCATTGCGGCCTTCATTGGCATGGCTCTGCTTTTCATCCCTGTCGTGAGAAGAAACGCTCCCTAGTGCTGATCGAAGTGTTGATCGCCCTCACTCTCATGTCGGTATTGCTGGCGCTTTTATTTTCTGTCATTACCAGTCAGCTGAAAATCCATGTCCTGATGTCGCGCGCCAAAGCCAAAGCAATCGAGTGGCAACAGGTGCAATTACGGATTCAAGACGCAATATTGGGGATCGACGGCTTTTTGTACACAGCGCGACTATCCGATGAAAAACAGCCAAGTTTAATTTTTCGTTTTGACAATGGGATTGATCCAGATCCTGCCTTTAGTGGTGTGGTCCAGGGGCGTTTGTATGTTGATGCGGCAAA
>JBDKJI010000054.1:0-3371 GCA_039796655.1 Chlamydiota bacterium
GGCCTAAGGCCGGCGCATTATCGCGAAATTTTTGCTAGCTTCCCCCCAATTGATTGGTTTGAAATCATCGGGGAAAATTTTATCGATGCCCCAGCGCAGGTGGATGCCAATCTCGAGAGGATCGTCGCACAATACCCTGTCGTTATCCACTGCGTCTCGCTCTCTATCGGAGGGCCGCAACCCCTCGATTTTGATTTTTTAAAAAAAATCAAAAATCTCGCGCGCAAAATTAAGGCACCTTGGATCTCTGACCACTTGTGCTGGGGACAAGTGCCGGGTTCTCATCTGCACGATCTTTTGCCTTTGCCCTTCACCCACGAAACGCTTGCCTATGCTGCCGAAAGAGCGCGCATTGTCCAAGACTATCTTGAACTGCCGTTTGCTTTGGAAAACCTCTCTTCCTACGCCAGTTTCCACGCCGATGCGATGAACGAATGGGACTTCTATGCGGGCGTCGTCGACAAGGGGGGCATTTCGATGATGCTCGATGTCAATAATATCTATGTCTCGAGCCGTAACCAAGGTTTTGCGCCCGCCGATTATTACCGCAAATTGCCCCTCGACAAAGTGATCCAAATCCATCTAGCAGGGCACGCCGATTACGGCACCTATTGCCTCGACACGCACGATCGGCATGTATGCGACGCGGTCTGGCAAATCTACGCCGACGTCTATGCAGAAACAGGCCCCGTGTCGACTCTGCTCGAATGGGATGATCGCTTCATCAGCTTCGATGCGACGTGGCAAGAAGCACTCCGTGCAAAACAATTTCAATTGGCCCTCCAATGACCATCGATCCAACTGTGCCTCAAGAGCTGTATGCTCTGCAGACATGGTTTGCAAAATGGCTCAGCCAGCCTATGCGCCCTTATGGGAGCGCAGCAACGAGAGAATTGAGACGCATTGTGGCAGATGGGCCTTCCCTTCGTGGCGATCAGAGATTTGCGATTTACAATCAGCAGTACTGGCTTCGTTTGTACAGCGCGCTGCAAAAAGAATTTCCGACTCTCTTGGCACTCTTCGGTGACCAAGAATTCAATGCGTCGCTCGCCGAGCCTTACTTTTTGTCCCACCCGCCAAAGGACTGGTCTCTCAGGCGCATAGGGCGCTATTTAGCGCACTGGCTCTTCTGTCATTACCACGATGATGATCGCTGGCTTGTCTTGGCGATTGCGTCTCTGGATGACGCTTATGAAAGGGCGTGGTGGGAGCGGAGTCTCGCTCCAGTGCAGATGGGACAAGAGGAAAAGGCGCTCTCTTTGCAACCGTTTGTGATCCCTCTCACGTTGCAATGCGATTTGGTGTCATTTCGAACGCTTTTACTCCAGCGCCCTGCTGAAGATTGGATCGAACAGCCGCTCCCCCCGATTGATCCTTCTGGCCCTTTTTTTGTCGTGATTTATCGAAATCCACAACATCAGATTTGCCACGAAGTGATATCGGAGAAAGAGTATTATTTTTTAAAGGCGTTTGACAATCCGTTAGGGACAATGATAGCGGACGTTTGTATCGGCATGGAAGATGCTTCAGATGTCGCCTCGTGGTTGAGTAAGTGGGGCGCAAGACAGTGGTTGAGCGTTAAAACACAATGATGCACGAAAAATGGGATCGATTCCGCGCGCCATTGAAGACGCCTTCTACCGTTGTCAGCCTATGACCCCAGTCGTAGCGCGCTGTGACGTACGAACCGAGTTCGTATCTTGCCCCTAGACCAAAACTGGCAAGCGATACGTTCTTCTGGTAAGGGTATGTTCGGTGTTTATCATAACCAAAGGCACAATCAAAAAAGGCAAGCACTTCGACATGATCTTCCCATCGCCTCGATTTACGATCAGCACGCAGCGCGCTGAATAGAGCGACAGGGGGCGTATGACATTCAAGGTTGAGATTAAAAATGTTATCTTTAAGAGTGATTCTTTCTAAATAACCGCGCACTGTATCGAAACCACCAAGGCCGTATTCTTCACTCGGTAGAAGTGTCGCGGTCGTCATCTGTTCTCGGAGTTGTGCGTGCAAAGTCCAACCTTTGCCAAAGGTCAACACATCTTTGGCTGTCATCTGTTGGTAGAAATACAGATTGCGGGCGTGCGCTCGTACATCGCCATAGTCATGGTTGCTCTGATCGGCAAACCACTGACCCGGTGAAACAAAGCCTTCTAAGCTGAAAGAAAAAATATTATTTTGGCTGATAAGAGCAAGACGATATTCAAGCGCTGCTTGAAAAAGATTCGTATTCTGTTGGATCACTTGCTGCTGGGGAGAAAACTCAACGTAGAGCAAGTTGTTGTTGCTTCTTTTGAAGTCACACCCTGCCGATACTTCCTGCATGAACCCCGTATAGCCGGCTTTGATCGCATGATTGTAGCGAAAACTACCCTGCCATCCCCAACCGCTTGATTCAAACCCACTTAAAGTTGGTTTCACTTGCGCGTAGCCACCGAATAACAAAACTGCGTTGCGCGGTGAAAACGGAGCTAAATAGCGGATCGTATGTGATTGGAAACGGCGAAAATCGTCCGAGGCGGTGTATTGATAGGTGAGAAGGTGATCTCGAAAAAAATGGCCTGCATCAAAACCGGCAAAGACTCGATTGGAACCGATGTTCAAGCTTCCCATGTTATCGATCCCAAGATTCGGACGAAATGGAATGCGATCGTTGGTGATGACTTCTACATCCGTAGTGCCTGGGAATACACCGGGCGTTAAAAAGACGTCCGCCTTGCAAAAAGGATCTTGATTGACGTAAGAAATGTCATTGACAAGGCGGCGGCATTCAATGCATTGACCTTCTTCTAAATGGAGCTGCTTCTCAATACGATCGGGCTGAGTCCAATAATTGCCGACGTACTCAACTTTGCCCACCTTTGTCTCTTTGACCATGACAATCAAAGTGCCTCCGCTGAGAGACTGCTCGGGCGTCCATACCCTGACAATCGGGTGATCGTGGGACACATAAAATGCAAGAACGCACTCTTTAATCAGGCGTATCTGCTCTGCATCGACAGTTCGACCAATAAACAAAGACAAGGTTTCTTGGAGTTCTTCAGGACTCGCGGGGGGCGCAGCAATATCGATGACAATGCCTTCTGCTGCGTTGCGCTGGAGGCGAGATTGATCCGTTACAACGAGCGCCCTGAGACAAAAAGCGTCATCACCCAACGACATTTCTTTGCTTTGCGCAGCAAAAGCGCTCATACAACTGACAAGCAACAATGGCAACACATAGCGAAGCATCGAGACGCACTCCCCTTAACTTAAGAAACTACCTTTCTGATTTCCCCTTCTCTTGGACCGAGGTTGCCGTAACGGTGGTAATCGATACTCACTGAGACCTCACGTAAATAATGGAGCAACTCCAACCGCCCGTTCGC
>JBDKJI010000055.1:0-7422 GCA_039796655.1 Chlamydiota bacterium
CAACCATGCCTTGGCTATTCTCAATGGCGGCGCTTTGTAAGTGCAGTCCACAAAGCAATGGAGTCTTGTAAGCAATCCGGAAATAACCCTGAAAACCATTTTGCCGGCGCCGGCAAAATGGTTGGTATAGGCAGTCGGACAGATAGAAAACTTGAGGACTATCACCTGTCTCGCTTCGCTTGTTACCTTATTGCTCAAAACGGCGATCCGAGAAAGCCAGAAATTGCCCAGGCTCAAAAATACTTCGCCATCCAGACCCGTCGCCAAGAAATTTCCGATCAGATGGTCACCGATCTGGAAAGGCTCGAAATACGGGAACAGGCCGCAAATGAATTCAAGGCTTTATCTGGCGCAGCTCGTAAAGCAGGCGTTCACAATTCAATGTTCGGCATTTTTCATGATGCTGGATACAAGGGGCTATATGGCGGCTTAGGAGTCGACGCCATCAAAGTTCGTAAGAGAATCGCACCTCAAGAAAATCTGATGGATCGCATGGGAACGACCGAGCTAGTCAACAATCAGTTTCGTATGGTTCAAACCCGTGAAAAGCTCAAACGAGATGGCATCAAAAATCAAAGAGACGCAATTGAAACCCATGAAGCAGTTGGAAAGGAAGTTCGCAAAGCAATTGAAAAAATTGGAGGTATAATGCCCGAAAATCTCCATCCTGCTGAACCGATTCAGACGGTTCGAAAGCGGATCAAAACTGTAAAGCCGCAGTTGCTGCTTGATTCCAAGGACGCAGTCGGCATCGTCAATCCATCTGAGTAGGGTGGTGTGCTGCTTGCGGTTGACAGCGAAAAAAACGCGTTGCATTGTCGTAGGTCGCCGCCGCAACGGCCGCGACATCGAGCTTTTTGAGATTGGCAATGCACAGGGCTGTTTCGGGGAGGTAGGCGGGCTCATTGGGCTTGCCCCGTTTGGATTGCGGAGCGAGATAGGGCGCGTCTGTCTCGATGATGACGTGGTCGAGCGGGATTTGCGCTGCGACTTCTTGGAGGGCAACGCTTTTGGGAAATGTCACAATCCCACTGAATGAAATCAGCCACCCTCGCTTGATGCATTGTTCCGCTTCGTGCATCGAGCCTGTAAAGCAGTGTAAAATCGCGGCACCCTTTTTTGGGTATTCGCTATCGGCGATCGCAAAGAGATCGCTGAAGGCGTCTCTGCAATGGAAGACCACGGGCAAATTGACTTCGGCTGCCAGATGCAGGTAACGAACGAGAAACGCTTGTTGCATTGTTTTCGAAGAGTGCTCGTAGTGATAGTCGAGCCCTGTTTCGCCGATCGCGTGCAGCCGCTTCGATTTTGCCGCTTCGGCAAAGTCGGCAAACGCCGCTTCGCCCTCCCGCTCAACATCGTGCGGTGTCGTTGCGCCTGTATTGATGATCATACTGTGCTTTTTAGCAAGAGCAAGCCCTGCTGCAAGGCTTGCTGGATCTGTGCATATGTTGGCGATTCTTATGACGCCGGCCAATTTAGCGCGCGCGATAACGCCATCGACGATCGGCAGCATAGAGGCATCACTTAAGTGGGCATGGGAGTCGAAAAAGTTCATTGCCGAGCAACCGGGTGTCCTTGTATGGTATATTTAAATGAACCCGTTTGTCGATGCTTATCTGCAGTCTGATTGGTTGGGGAAAGCGATCTTTTTGTCGCTGTTTGCACTCTCGGCCCTCTCATGGTCGCTACTGATCTACAAGGTCTGGCTCTTTGCTCAGGTGGAAAGACTGTCGCGTCTTTTTCTCGACGCGTTTTCTGACCAAGATCCGATTGGATTGCAGTTTGCCAAACCCTTACAAGGGCGCCTTCTCGAAGTGCCTCATCCTTTATTCGACATATATAAACTGTTGAAACAAAACGCTTTAAAACTAATCAGCCGTAATTGCCTCTACCTGCCCCACACAAAAGGGACGATGTCAGAGTCTGATCTAGCACTGTTAGAAGCGGAGGCCGATTCTGCGATTGCAGCAGAGAGCCGTATCTTAGAGAAGAACTTATTTATGCTCTCGACGATCGTCACTCTAGGCCCTTTTCTCGGGCTTCTTGGCACGGTCTGGGGTATTTTGCTCTCGTTTTCACAGCTCCAATCGAAGCAGATCGCAGCGAGCAACGCCGCTTTATTGTCGGGACTCTCTTTGGCTCTGGCTACTACGGTTGTGGGTCTGATTGTCGCGATCCCTGCGCTAGTTGGGTACAATTACCTTAAAAATCGCTCGCGAGATATCCGGCGCGATATGGAGGCATTTGTGCAGCGCTGGCTCGCGTCGGTTGAATTCCATTACCCAAAGCCGCACTATGCCGAGACGAATCAAACGCTATCTTGACGCAGATGAGCTCGAAGAGCCGCTCATCAACTTGACGCCGCTCATCGATGTTGTCTTTGTTGTCTTAATTGCGTTCATGTTGATTGCGCCGATGCTTGAAGTGGACCGTGTTGAGCTCGCCACCGCGGGGCCGATGAGCCGCAAAGAAGCGCCGCACGATCCTCTGTCGATTGCGATTCGCGCTGACGATACGATTGTGGTGCGAGGCAAGACAGTGACGATGGGAGAGCTGACGGCACTGCTACAAAGCGAAAACAAACAGCGCCACCCGCTGGTGCTCCCCGACAAGAAGGCGCGGTTTGGCACCTACCAAGCCGTGAAAAACACACTCGAGCAAGCGGGGTTTGAGCAAATGGACGTAGCGCTCGAACCGTGAAGCGAATTTGGTCTTGGTTTTTAGGGCAGACGCGGGGCAAGCAGATTGTTGTTGCCGTGTGCTTCGTCCATGTTTTTGTGGTGGCCGTTTTTTTTGCAAGCCACTCGGTCAGTTACTTGCGTAGGTCGCCTGCTAAAATTATTGTTCGGAGCGTGGTGCAGAAAAAAGAGGCCTTGGCTGTCGTAAAGCCTTCTAAAGCGAGTGCATCTGTAACAAAACGGACATCTCCTAAAAAAGGGACGCTCCTGCCGGAGCGTCCCAAATCTAGCCTCCCTCGTGACACAGTTTTGGATGACGCGCTCGACGCACTTCTTTCACATAGTCCTGTAGAAAAGCGTGCGCGTGAGACGAGTCTTGTCGTGCCCAAGGCGCCTGTTGTCATCACGGCGCTGGTTGTCGATGACGACGCGCCGTCGTCATCGACCTATGCTGAGGAGCTCATTGCCTTTTTGCAAAGCCACCTCGACTTACCTGAATACGGCGATGTGACGATGCGCTTGACGATTGATCGATGGGGCTCTGTGCAATCGTGTGAGGTCATTGCGTCGAAGAGCGACAAGAACAGCGCGTTTTTAAAAAAGCGATTGCCTGAGTTATCGCTGCCATGTTTAAATGGCCCCGGGTTTCATGATGCGACATATACAATTGTTTTTCGCAATTTGTCTGCTACAGATGCTTTGCGCTGAAGAGATCGAAGTAGCTTTGCCGACACGCTCTTCGCTTGTGCCCATGTATATCGCCCGTTTTCATGTCGACCAAAAAGAGCACGACTGGCGTTTTTTCGACGAGCTCCGATCGGTCCTCGCATTCGATCTGGAAAACAACGGCGTCAGCTCTGTCCTGGCTATCAGAGGTGAGTGGGAAGAGACGTTTGGGTGGCCCGATCCGCGCGTTGCCTTTCCCATTGCCACGTGGCGCTCAAGTCCCGCACCTTATGTGATTGCGGTTGATGCTTCGCGCGGTAAGTTGGAGCCCTACGTCTTTGATATCGCGCAAGGTACCTCGAAAAAATATCCCGAGATCCCTCTCAAACCCCGTCTTGAAGAGAATCGTGAGGCGCTCCACCGCCTGGCCGATATGATTCAGTGGGACCTGTTTCAAAAAGAGGGCGTTGCATCGCTGAAGATTCTTTATGCGGCAAGACAGCGCAGCGAAAATGGTTGGAGCTCAGAGATTTGGGTAGCTGACTCAGATGGCGCCAATGCCAAGCCAATTGTATCGGAGAAGGGGTATTGCATGTCTCCTTGTTTTTTCCCTTGGGGACGCGACTTTTTTTTCGTCTCATATGAAACAGGGCAGTCGAAGATTTACCGCGCCTCTTTAGGGCAGTCGAAAAAGGAGCTCTTGATCGACATGCGCGGATCGCAAGCGCTCCCTGCAATCAACCAGCAAGGCAACGCCCTTGCGTTTATCAGCGATGTCGCCGGAAGACCCGATTTATTCATTCAGCTCTTCGATGAAAAGGGAAAGCCTTTAGGCAAGGCGCGCCAAGTCTATTCGGCGCCGCGCGCCACGCAAGCATCGCCGACATTTAGTCCCGATGGAAAAAAAATTGCATTTGTCTCCGACAAAGATGGACCGCCCCGCATTTACTTGCTCGATGTGCCCGGGCCCAAGAGCACAAAACGACCTCATCCTCAGTTATTGACGAAGGCCAATCGAGAAAATACTTCGCCTGCATGGTCGCTTGATGGGACTAAGATTGCCTATAGCGCTAAGACAGATGGCGTACGGCAGATTTGGATTTACGATACGGCGACGGGACAAGAGTGGCAGTTGACATCGAGCCCTGAGAACAAAGAGAACCCCATGTGGGCGCCTGACAATTTGCATCTGGTATACAACACCGAAAGCGACGACATCTGCGATTTGTACCGGATTAACTTGAATCAGCGAGAGCCTCTTTTGATTTCGAAAGGCGTGGGACAGAAGCGATTCCCGTGCTGGCAACCGAAGAACCCATTCGCTATTAAATGAAAATTCCGTTACATTCCTGAGTTAGGTTCAACGTTTGAGGTTGGGTTGATATGTCTCGGTGGAAAGCAATTAGTGTCTCTTTGATTCTTCTCTTTACTGCGTCAGGCTGTGTTCGCAACAGCTCGGAAACATGGGAAGACATGAAGACGGCGGGTCGTTACATGCAGCGCGGTGTCGATGCTGTATGGGGCAAAGACTACGAATCGCGCATGTTGACCTCAGATGAAGAGTTCATGGGGCCGTATGAGGGAGAGTTCATTCCTCTACGCGATTCCGATTTAAGGGGCATACAAGGATTGGATCATCCGCTGCCGCAGCCAAAGGGCATCCCAGGTCAGCACGGTATCCCCGCTTTGACTGAGTTCTACCTTGCGCCAGACACGCTTGCGCATCTTTTTAGCGCTGTGCACTTCGACACAGATGATCACGTTGTGCGCGATCGAGGCGAAGTCCAAGCGCTCATGGAAGTGGCCGCCTATTTGAAAAAGCACCCCAACACGTATCTTATGATTGAAGGGCACACCGACGAAAGAGCATCGGCCTCTTATAATGTGGCCCTCGGTATGAGACGGGCGAATTTCGTCCGGTCGTTCCTTGTCAAGCAAGGCGTTGATCTCAATCGCGTTTACACTGTTTCAAGAGGTAAAGAGCAACCTATTGCGCTCGGCCACTCCCTCGATGATTGGAAAGCCAATCGCCGCTCTGAATTTAGGCTGTATCAAAAATGAGACCCTTTCACTTCGGTGTTGCTAGCGTCCTTTCGCTTCTCTTTACCGCGTGCTCGCCGCTACGCACATCGCCCCATGATGGGTTGCATCAGTGGGAGTTGACTTTGCACGAGGTACAAACGAACCTCGACGATCTACGGCACGACGTCAATTGTTTTCAGGCCGAGCTCCAAATTATCGAAGGGCGGATTAAGAATTTTGATGCGGCGCTTGTCGCGATGAAGCACCAAGACATCGAAAAGCATCAGGCGAAAGTAGAGCAGCTCTTTATGCAAATGCAGGCGCTCGAAAAAAAATGGACCTCTTCCGATAAGCAGCAAGACAAGACTCGCATAGAGCTCGATCACCTGGCACAGTACGCGGAAGATACGTCGAGATCAATGACGCAGTTTAAACAGCGAATTGAAGAACTCGAAATGGATCTAGATAGTCTTGCCAAAGTCAAAGGGAACCTCGATCAACTCGCTAAAGCGCTGCGTGGTAAGGCCACTAAGACGTACACTGTCAAGGCGGGTGATTCATTAGAGAAGATTGCCAAAGCGCATCAGATTTCTGTCGAGAAGTTGCGCCAGGCCAATAGTTTGTCGAAAGATCTGATCGTCGTAGGTCAAGAGCTCAAAATCCCTGCGGACTAATCTTGTACACTCAAACGCATGCTCGCGATCCGATCGGTGTTTTTGATTCGGGTGTCGGTGGTCTAACCGTCCTGAAAGAGTTACGAAGAGCGCTGCCTCACGAAGATTTTGTCTACTTTGGAGACACCGCGCGGGTTCCTTATGGTGAGAAGTCCAAAGAGGCGATTGTGCGATACACGCAAGAGGCGATTGCTTTCTTGCTCCAGCATCGGGTCAAAGCCATTGTGATCGCGTGCCATACTGCATCAGCCCTCGGTTTGGAATCGGTGATCACAACTACGCCAGTGCCTTTGTTTGGAGTCGTGGAGCCTGGTGTTGCCGCGTTGATCTCCGAAGCACCAAGCGGTCGTGTCGCCGTGCTAGGCACGGCGAGCGCAATTCAATCGGACGTCCATCGTACCCAAATCCTTGCCCGATGCCCCGCTTTTTCAGTAACGACGATTGCATGCCCTTTGTTTGTCCCCATCGTTGAGGAAGGGCTTGCCGAGCATCCAATCGCGGTTAGTGCCGCTGAGTTGTATCTAGGAGGAATCCGAGACGTTGATGCTATTTTACTCGCTTGTACTCACTACCCGATCTTGCGACAGACGATTCAGATGGCAGTGGGGCCTAATGTGGCATTGATCGAGCCGGCTAAAGCGGTGGCAGCGGAAGTAGCTCTGTCGCTTTGCGACTCGCGTTGCCTGAATTCTCAGGCTGGTGAGGGAACTATTTTTTACTATGCCAGTGATGATATTGAAAAATTTCGTAGATTGGCATTTAAATTTTTAGATCGCCCTATTGAGCATATAAAAAAAGCGCCCCTTGCGGGGCGCCCAACAACAAAAAGGTGATTAGGGTTATTGTGGATTAAAATTAACAGGGGTTAGCTGTTAATAGTTAAATAATATCAAATTTCGTCTTTTTAATACAGTGATATTTTGTATATTATTAATATCTAATTTTCAGTTGTTTGCATAATAGTTTTACTTGGTCGGTGGGGGATTTCTCGGACAAGCTTGGGTACGCCAAGGCCGGTAAGGGAGGCTTGTAGGGATTTGTAAAGCGTAACAGCTTCATTATCAGTGATTTGGAACCTGCTGGACCCGGTGACCGGGTCCAGTAGGTGCAGGTAGTAAGGGAGGATGCCTCCTTCGAGAAGGCGTCTTGAGAGGGCTGTGAGGGTGGCGAGGTTGTCATTGACCCCTTTGAGTAGGACCGATTGATTTAGAATGGGGATGCCCAATTTGTGGACCAACCGAAGGGCGTCGAGGACTTCATTGTCGAGTTCTAGAGGGTGATTTGCGTGGATGACGAAGAAGATGGATTTGCGGCACTTTGCAAGGACGGCCAAAAATGATGGATCGATTCGTTCTGGGATGCCGATGGGAAAGCGGGTG
>JBDKJI010000056.1:0-3434 GCA_039796655.1 Chlamydiota bacterium
AAGGGGATCTCATCTTGGCTTTTGAGTGTTTCAGAAACGCGTCTAACCCATGCGAATGGTTGTTTCATCGATTCGACCCTTGTGAATGATCGCCGCGGTCCTCTTTTGTCCGCCTGCGAAATACTGGTTTGTCTTCAGTTCGATATACAGCATCGATGCGGCCGATACGGAAATCGAACCTACCCCCTTCAAAGGCCGCGACGAGCGACGCAACGTTTTGGTTGAACGCACTCACAGCTTCATTTGAACCAGACAGGCGGATATTTAAAGAATCAGGGGCAGTCGCATATTTTTCAATAGTTATTGTAGCGCCGTAGAATTTAGAGTTAGCAAATGAAGCGGCGTTTAAGACTACTTCTGTCGTCACAATCTGTGGTTTCATTTGTGTCATGACATAAATCGTCCCTACCATTTGGTAATACAAAGCAAGTGTGTCGGACGACATGTGAGGCGGCGCTTGCGTAGCTGCCACTTGTGCAATCGCATCGGCGCGTGCTGGCAGGGGTTCTTTGGCTGGTGGCACAATCGACTCATTTTGGTGCGTTCTGACAAAAGTGCGCTCTTGATCGGGTCGATCTCGATCGGCAGTGTGTTCGTCGATCGAAGTCTTTTTCCGCTTGATTGTTTTTTCTTTGTCTGTTGCGCCCTTGTGGCGTTGTTCGATCGGTTCGGTTTGAGGTCTCATAGGTAGAGTCGATGGCTCTGATTCCAGATCCTCTTTGATGCCGTGGACATGACCTTTTGTCCTCCATTCTTGGGGCAAAGCCTCCGGCTTGGCCTTCTGAGATCTCGGTAATGCATCTTCCTCGTCATCGCTTTCGAAGGTGCTGGGCAGAGCCAGCGATTCTCGATGTCGTGTTATAGGCTTGTGGTGGGGCGCTGTTTGATCGTGTGGCTTAGCCATTTGCTCTTCAAAAGATTCATCTGCCTCAGGATCGGTCTCTTTTTTGCTGTGACCTGAGGGCATGGTCGCATGTTTTTTGGGATGGACATGCACTGTGTCAGGTGGGGTGTCGGGAGGGGCGTCGGCGTTGTCCCAGAAAGTGCGGCTTTTAGGTAGAGAGACGTCTTTGGCATCTGTTTTCTTTATCTCGTTGGGTCGTCTAGACTCTTGCGGCTCTTTACGTTTGTTTTCCTCGTAGAATCGCGGCTCTAAAGGAGACGGGGCTGAAGCGTGTTGTCGTGGTTGCTCAACGTCTATGTCGTCGTGCATCAGATCTTGGAACTTGCGACGGGATTTTGTCTGGGCGTCCGGATCGGTCTCCGAGACCTTTTCGACTTTCTCCAGGCGACGCGATCCGCCAGGCCCTTGTTTTTGAATCGTATCTGTATTGCGTTTAGGATCTTGCGGTCCTATTCCACCGACTCGTTGGCTATTCATAGTTCCTCTTTATTCCGGTATTCTTCGTCTCGTTTTCTTGTGTGGTGGATTTGAGATCCTTGTTCATCATGTTCGATGGCTTCTTTGCGCTCTGTCTCTCGGTTGGCCTGTGTTTCCCATTCTTTTTGGTGCATCTCGATTTTTTCGACATCTTTCCGTTTTTGGAGCATGTCGTCTGTTGCTACATCGACTTGTTGCTGTGCGGCATCGACCTGTTTTTGTTGGGCTTGCACTTTTTTTTCTTTTTCAGCCAGCGTTTCGTCGACTACTTTGAGATACACCTTCATTTGTTGGATCTTATCGGTTGGCGTCCCTGCGTCGAGCGCCTGGCGGAACTGGTCGAGTTTGGCGATTTTGTGGGTCAAGGTTGCGTCTCTATCTTGAGTTAGCTCATAAAGCTTTTGGGTTGCCTTTGCAAGGAGGGCTTTTTTTTCTGCAAGTATTTTGACAGCCTGGTCAAATCGATTCTTTTTAATTGTGACAAGTTGTTCGAGAGGATATTTTTCAATCGACATACACGGACCCACCCTTAATTTACACGCTATCAATACAGAAGGAAAGAGAAAATAAGTCGAAGGAGTCCGGATGGTTTGAGATAGTCAAGACGTCCCAGCAAAGCGGCAGGGTCAAAAATACTTGATAGCAAACAAACATTTCGCATATCGTGCCCGAGCCCGTGTGCGAGCCCGGGCCCGAGAAATGAGAGGCTATGAATTGTTTTGACCATGAAAAATTAGATGTATACAAAGTTGCAATCGAATTCGTGATTTTGGCCGACGAAATTATAAAGCATTTTCCGAAGGGAAGAGCTTATCTTGCAGATCAACTTCAACGAGCTGCCTCCTCAATACCGCTTAATATTGCTGAGGGGGCGGGTGAATATTCACCCAATGAAAAATGCCGATTTTATCGAATGGCAAAACGATCGGCAACAGAGTGCGCTGGCATCTTGGATGTGTGTCGTCAACTCGCTTTTACAGAGGACGCTGGATACGCAAAAAGTCGCATTTTGTTGTTACGTATAGTGGCTATGTTAATAAAAATGGCTCAGCTATCTGAAAATTCGGGCTCGGGCTCGCACACGGGCTCGGGCTCGATACGCTGAACATTCGTTTGCTATCAAGTATTTTTAGTGAAAAGCCCCTGGCAAAGCTGGGACGTGTTGAAAGCTTCTCTTTTTAAGTAAACAAGGCCTTGAGCTGGCGGAGTGTCTCTTCGTAGGAGCACTTTTCGGCCACTTGCTGGCGCAAGAAGCGGTTCACTTTGTCGATGTATTTTAACGCAAAGTCGGCGTTCTTGTCGGAGCCGGGCTTGTATTCGCCGATCCGGATGAGGAGCTCGTTTTTTTTGTAGTGGGCAAGTACTTCGCGTAGTTTCGCGACAAGATCGAGGTGGGCGCGGTCGGTGATGTTGGGCAAGATACGGCTGACGGAGGCGAGCACATCGATCGCAGGATAGTGGTATTGCCGCGCGAGATCGGTCGATAAAATCAGGTGGCCGTCCAAGATCGAGCGGACTTCGTCAGAGACGGGCTCGTTGAGATCGTCGCCTGCGACCAACACAGTGTAAAACGCAGTGATGGAGCCAATGTCTGAATTGCCCGACCGTTCCAGGAGGCGGGGCAAGGTGGCAAAGACAGACGGTGTATAGCCAGCTCTTGCGGGTGGTTCCCCAGCTGCAAGTCCAATTTCACGCACAGCTCTTGCAAAGCGGGTGACTGAGTCCATCATCAAAATGACCGATTTGCCTTGGGAGCGGAAATATTCGGCAATGGCGGTTCCGACGTAGGCGGCGTTGATCCTCATTTGCGCGGCTTGATCAGAGGTCGACACGATGACGACGGAGCGCGCCATGCCTTCAGGCCCTAAATCGTGCACGAGAAACTCACGTAGCTCTCTACCCCTTTCACCAATCAGCGAGATCACGTTGACGTCGGCAACGGCGTTGCGGGCAATCATCCCGAGAAGGGTCGACTTACCGACGCCTGCTGCAGAAAAAATGCCGACGCGCTGCCCTTTACCGCATGTCAATACGCCGTCGATGGCGCGCACGC
>JBDKJI010000057.1:0-12357 GCA_039796655.1 Chlamydiota bacterium
TCCGGCACTACATGTTTAGGACTACCAATTTTTCAATCTCTCTGGGTATACGGTTGCTTGTTGCTATATATCCGAAAAATGTACAAAGTCGAGTTCAATACAAGCAACCAAATAGGTAGAGAGGGATTTTCTTTCCAAAGCCGATGGGGAGATCGTCTAGGAGGAAATAACCTTCTTTTTCATCGCGGATTTGATGGTCGCTTTTATTTTTCCCACCTATTTCTACTACCCACTGATCATCGACTAGAAAATCGCCTTTATCATGCAGAGTAATTTTGTGCTTCCCGGTCACTTGATTGACAAAAAATGCCTCTCGAACCCCACCTACATCTGCCCGTAGTTTCAAAGACCCATTGATGGCGTAGAGAAGGTTTGGATTGTTAAGATAGATTTTCCCAGGTTTGCGGATAATTGTATTCCCTTTGCCAAATGGAAAGACCTCATTCAGCAAGCCTGAACTCGATAGATACTCTATGCAGTTATACACAAGTTCTCGAGAACTTCCCAAGTTCTTACTCATTTTATCGATGTTTGGGATCAGTCCGTTCGACGTAGCTACAAGCCAGAGAATCCGCTTTAAAATCGGCAGAGTTGTCTGTTTTAAGTTGTAAGTGATAGCGACATCCTCAAACAGCACTTTTTCAATCACATTCACCAGCTTTGGAACGTAGTCTTCTAGCCCTTCTTTAAAAAAAGGGTAGTATCCGTACCTTAAGTAGTTTTTGAAATGGCGAAGAATCGGCATCGCCTTCAAGTTCAAAGCGATCTCGACGTGATTTTTCAAGAGCTCAGCAAAAGTCCAAGTAGGCAATTCAATCTTTTCTGCTAAAAAAAGATACTCTCGAAAGGAAAGCCCTAAAAGCCGATGGTAAACAACGCGTCGCGACAGGTCTGCTTTGCTTTGGTTGAGGTCGAGAGAAGAGCTTGCAGAGAAGACGACTTGACGTCCTTTGTAGATGTCGAGCAGATTTTTGATCACAATCGACCAATCTGGATATTTATGTACTTCGTCGATATACAGTGCTTCGCCCCCTTCGGCAAAATAGGCTTTGGCAATATTGAGAAGCCCATAAGACAGAACGGGGATGTAGTCAGCCGAGAGGTAAAGAGCTCTATCAGGCGTTTTGTAGCGCTCTAGTAGATCTTGACATATCATGGTGGTCTTGCCAACCCCTCGATCCCCTACCACGCAAAGCCCTGCCGATCTCCAGTTTATCCCCTCATACAAATATCGCTTAAAATGCAGAGGAACTAAAGACATCACTTCCTGATGAGCTAGAATAAGTTCTTCGAGCATATCTACCTCGTTCTGTAAACTGCAGATTGCAGTTTTACGACATTTCTGTCTAGTGCGCATTACAGTTTTCGTATCCAATTAATTATAAACGTGATGCGCTTCAGGTGGAAGAGGTATGTGTATCGGCCAGACTCTTGAGTTGGGCTTTTGTTTTGCCTCTGAGCTCAAAGGCAATGGGACAGCCTGTGAAGGGGAATACATCGCGCATTTGGTTGATGAGGTATTTGCGGTATGTCTCGGTGAGCAACGTTGGGTTGTTGACAAAGAGGATAAATCGGGGCGGGTTCGTCTCGACTTGCGTCAGATAATAGATCCTCAAGCGTTTGCCTAAGATGAGCGGAGGGTGGTACTTCTGGACGCATCGCTCCATGAATTGATTCAAAGCGCCCGTTGAAATGCGCAAATGGCGCGATGAGTGCGCTTCTAAGATCAGCGGGAAGATCTTGTCGAGATTGCGTCCTTTGGTAGCCGAGATAAAGAGGGCTGGGCAGTGACCTAAAAAGGGCACTTCTTCTCGCACCGCGCGGAGCGCGTGCTCCATCCGCAGCTCCTTAATCAGATCCCATTTGTTGAAAACCAAAATACAGCTCTTGCCGAGCTCTTCGATCTCTCGAGCAATGCGTCTTTCTTGGATCGTAAATCCTTCAAATGAGTCCAAGACCAGTATGCATACATCGGCCTTTGCAATGGCTTCTTGGGTGCGGATCGCGGCGAATTTGTCGACTACTTCGGTCTCTGCTTTTTTGCGGCGGATGCCCGCGGTGTCGATAAATTGATACCGGGTGTTGCCCACTTGGAAGATTGCGTCGATCGCGTCGCGGGTGGTGCCAGCTGTCGGGCTGACAATCGAGCGCTCTTCGTGGATGAGACCGTTGAAAAGGGTTGATTTGCCGACGTTGGGGCGCCCTACAATTGCAACGCGGATGGCCGCTTCTTCTGGCACAGTTGCATCTGACGTTTCCGGCTCGGGCAGTAGCTCGATGGCTGCTTGCACGAGCTCTGCGATATTGTGTCCTTGAGCCGCAGAGACGCCCATGACGTGCTTGATGCCGAGGGCGTAGAAGGGGGGGATGTATGCCTCGTCGCGCAAGGCTCTGTCGGCCTTGTTGACGGCGACGACGACGGGTTTACCTGCGGCTTTTAAAAGTTTTGCTACCTCTTCGTCGAAGGTGGTCAGGCCCACTTCGAGATCGACGACCAGAATGACCACGTCGGCCTCAGCGATGGCTAGCTCAGCTTGGCGGCGCACCTCTTTGGCAAAGGGGAGTGTTTCAGAGGGGTCGATCCCGCCTGTATCGATCACGATGAAGGGGCGGCCAAAGATCTCCGCGTGGGCAAACAGGCGATCGCGCGTGATCCCCTCGGCGTCATCGACGATTGAGAGGCGCTTTGCTGCAATCCGGTTAAATAGGGCCGACTTTCCCACGTTGGGGCGACCCACAAGAGCAATCTTGGGGAGCATGGGGAGGAGTATATACCCCCTGGAGTTAAAAAGCACCCACCTCGTGAGTCAAAAATAATTTTGAGTTTGGCTGTCTTATACAGCTGCAGCTGCAGGCCTGGAGGCGGGAACTTTGACAGAAGAGGATAGATTGTACAGCAGAGGCAGGGAAAAACGGCCTACAATCTGCAGTCCTTTAACTGCCGCGTACACGTGAAGAATTTTCAAAGCGATTGCATAGTGGCTTGCTGCAAAAATAATGAACGCGACAAGGGCAACCGTTGCCACAAGTTTTAACAGGCCTTTGACAAACTGCCATGGATTTGCCCGAATTCTTTCTCCCCATTGCCGATTCACGCCCTCATGCAAGCTGCCATATAGCCCAATGTGATCCGCAGGAATGGGTTGTTCGGTAAATCCAGCAATTCGTCTCGTTCGACTAAATGTTTGATCCCATTCGAACTTTATGGAGCTATCTGGTTTGAATCGAAATTTCAGCGCGGGCGAACAAAAGCCCTCAAAGAGGCTGAGAGCTGTGAATAGAGCTTTGGTTAGCTTGTTATGCTGCAAAGAGCAGTGTTCTCCTATGCACGCAGCGATAGAATAAACCCGAGGTTGCCAACGTTTGATAGGTTCTGGACACTCATGCAAAAATACAAAAAACCGTCTTTTACAATTCCATCCGCTGGCGTCTCCTTCCGTTTCTACCGTTCTTTCGCGGTTACGCCCGAAAGCCTCATAAAAGGCGCTTTCTCCCCCGTTGCCACCTCGCATTGGATCAGCCCCCCTCCTCATGATGCCGTTATAACACTTAGGGGAAGTGCCATGAGTGTAGGTTCGGAGGCAAAGAAGATCGGCGATCGCATCGTCAAAAAGATTAAAAGCAAAACACCCGTTGAGAGCGTTCGTTATACGAGTCCCAAGTCTCATTGAAGCAGCCTCCTTGCCCGTTTTCCAATTTTTCAACCACTCGCGGTATAATCAGGCGAAAATTATGCCATGTATGAAAAATAGAGTCTATTGAGTTTCTTGCATCATCAGGCGGAAGACATGAAGCAGCTCGTCGCGGTTTAAGTATTGGATCTGGCCGCTCTCGCCGACGATGTCTTCCAGAAGGCCCTTTTTCTTTTCGATGAGCTCATGGATGTGCTCTTCGATGGTGTGCTTGGTAACGAGTTTGAAGACTTGAACGCCGCGGTTTTGTCCGATGCGGTGGACGCGGTCGGTTGCTTGGTTTTCTTTGGCGGGGTTCCACCACCTGTCGTAGTGGATCACAATCGAGCCGGCGGTCAAATCGATCCCTACTCCGGCGGCAAGTAATGAGGCGACAAAGACTTCACACTTTGGATCGTCTCGAAAGCGGCGCAGCGGCTCACTTCGATCGCGGGTGGAGCCTTTGAGGCTCGCGTAACCGATCCCTTTCTTTTTTAAATACAGCTCAATGATCGAGAGCATTTTGAGGTATTGTGAGAAGATGACGACTTTTTGGCCGCTGCCGAGGGCTTCGTGGAGCAGTTCAACGAACAGATCCCATTTGCCTGATGGGTGGTGCTCAAATTGACTCAGATCGGCCTCATCGATGAGACAGGGGTGATCGCAGATTTGTTTGAGCCGCGTGAGTACTGAAAAGATGTGGACGTAGGAGACGGGCTTTGATACGTCTTCGAGGTCTGGCAACAGAGAAGCGCGCACTTCGCTTGTGACGTTTTTGTAGAGCTGTTTTTGCTCTTCCGATAGATCGCAGTAGGCGATCTCTTCGATTTTTTCAGGGAGATCTCGGAGCACCTCACTCTTTTTCCGGCGTAAGATGAACGGTTTGACGAGCTTGCTCAGGAGTTTTTTTTTGAAATCGTCTTGATGCTTCTCGATGGGATCCAAGAAGAGATCCCGAAAAATTGGATCGGGGGGCAAGTAGGAAGGGAGAACGACGTCGATGAGAGATTTGAGCTCGCGCAGGCGATTTTCAATGGGTGTGCCTGAGAGCCCGAGTTTCATTTGCGACGCGATCGCCTTCAGCGATCGGTGGGTTTGAGACAGATGGTTTTTGGCGATTTGTATTTCATCGAAAATGGCGAGCATGAAGGGGAAAATGCGTAGGTTGTCGCGCCCTGTGCGGAGGATGCCGTAGGATGTGAGGAGAAGATCAGAGTTCGCCATAAATTGGTCCAAACTTCTCTCGAGCCCGTAATAGGTGCATACTCTGAGGTGAGGTAAGAAACGGCCCAAGAGCTCTTGCCAGTGGTAAATGACAGACGTGGGGCATACGACGAGGTATTTGTTTTCTTTTGCCTCGTCCTCTTTCGAGATGGCAGCGAGAAGCGCCATCGCTTGGTGTGTTTTGCCAAGGCCCATGTCATCACAAAGTAGCCCCGATAATCCGTGGCAATATAAAAACCAAAGCCAATGTAACCCTTGTTCTTGGTAGGGGCGAAGCTGTGATTTCAGTAAGGACGCATCGTACGGGCGAGTGGCTTCGAGACGGCTAATTTCTTCAAGTAGCTTTCTTGTTTCCACAGCATCTGTATCGTCACCTTTTGGGACTGAGAGCGTTTCAAAAACGCTTAAGCGGATCCATTCAAGAGTATTGAGGCGGATGCAGTTTCGTTTGTGATCGATCCTTTTGCGTGCCAGTTGTCTGATCCAATTGAATCTCGCTTCGTGCAGATGGAGTAGTCCTGCTTTGGAAAAGAGGTGCCGTTTTTTATTTTGGAACGCGTCCCATATTTGCACCAAGTCAACGGAGCCAAGTGTCGATTCGTAGACAAAATCGACGAGCCACTCTTTTCTACGCTGTGTTTTCGTTGGATAAATGCGCCTGATTTTGAGGTTGAGTTCAGTAGGTCTTTGAAGCCTGGGATCGATCGAGGTGATAAAGGGCGTCAAATTATCCAGTTCATAGGCAAAAAAAGCGCTTTCTTGCGAGGGTAACAGTTCGACTCGATCGCGAAATCTCTCGGGCAGGCGGTGCTGGGGAGCAACTTCAGAGAAACCAAAGGGTTCCAAATAAGCAAAATCGCCAAAGAAACGGACACGGGATGGATTGATACCGGCACGCCACTCCATTTTGGGCTCGACTAACACCGTGTCATTGTCGGTGACTGATAGCACAAGCCCAATTGTTTCGACGGGGGACGAGGGGGCAAAAAACGCTTGTACATGTTCTAAGTCATCTTTATGTGATGCAATGAATGAGGCGATATTTTCTTTTGTTACTGTTAGCCCCGGATGCAAAGGTAAAGAGGACCTCCCTACTTTGCGCATATAAAATCCTTGCCCTCGAATGTAGATCCACTCGTCGAATTGGATTATCTCTTCGTCGGGGACGCTGATCGTCGCATCAAAGCTTAACACACCTTCTTCTGAGAGGGCATACGTGAGATGTGATTCGAGGCTGCCGAGGTGCGTCTGGAAGCCTGGGAATTGGTGGAGCCAAACGCGGTGGCGATTGATGAACTCATCGATCTCCTCTTTGGAAACAACCTTTTCTTTACCCTCAAATATCCACCCTTCGACGAGATAAAAACCTTTGCTAGGGATATAAACCCACGGAACAAAGGCATGCGCTTGTTCGGAGGCCAGATCATCGGGCTCTTCGATGTAGAGATGGATGTGGAGCCGATTTGCCCGATCAAACGACAAACGGTATTTTGCTGTTTTGGCTTCGCCATGGATCGGCAAAAAACGGGACAATTCGGCTGCTGAGCTCGAGAGCGCTTGTCCTATTTTGTCTTTGCTGATCACGTCAAAATCAAAGAGAGGATCGTGCCTTTGCTTGTAAAATCCTTTGCCCTCAACATAGAGCCACCCCCCCAGGGGGTGGCCTGTAAAATCGCTCGACGCAGAAGATGTTGGCGCTTTGTGGTGAATGTTTAGGCACGCTTCTTTTTCGTCATAGGTGACCGATGCAATTGACTCATCACCTCTGTCGACAACCGCGAGAGGAGACTTAACGGTAGTCAGTGACGGAATGATCCAAGGCCAGTTCACTTCGGCCACGTAAAACCAAATGCCGAGATCGGGGAAGTGGATGTAGAGTTCGCTCGGGATGGGATGACCCGAAAAGGTGAGCTCGTAAGGTTCTTGTTCATCATCGAGATACATCAGCCATTTGGCAAGATCAGACCAAAACGAGAGTTCGTATGTGATTGCAAAACTCCCTGTACCGGCCTTGTAATCCGCCATTTCATCGGCGCTCCAATTAAAAAACTTGATCGACGTCTCTTCCGTCTCAAAGGCCCGTTCCTCAATGGTCTTTTTTAGTCTCGCTTTCGCTTGCGCCGTTTTTCCCTCGATGGAGAACAGCGTTTTACCGGTTTTTGACTTCGCAATATATTTTTTTTCTTCCTTTGCTAGACACGACGGGTCGTCTTTGTGTCGCTTACTTGCCATCTGGCAAAGGCGGTTCCACAGAGAATGGCGAAAGCGGACGTGCAAAGGTTCGAGGTGGCCGTTGAAAATTCGCAAATAGGCAGCCATCAAATGGACGCACCCGTTTGTCCCATCAGAATCTTTGCAGCTACAAAAAGCATCGCGCACCGTGCCGTCATCTGCAAGCTGCAGAAAAGGAAACTCGCTTTTCTTGCCTTTAGGCTTCACTTCGATTTGATAGGTACCGCGCGAAAAATGGGGCTCTTTGACCCCGCCGCCCTTCAATAGGGACTTAGCAGGGGCGATGAATCTCTCCGCAAAAGGGAGGGGCGGTATTGAAGAAGACATCCCCTCAGTCTAATCTGGGGGCGCCAATTTGCCAACAACGGTGAAGTTCGATGACCTAGCAGGTCTGAATATTTCTTTGCAAGTAATTTAGCTTCAGTGACTAGTGCTGTTTTCCGGCAAATTTGAAGTTGTACTTCAGTTTAGCCGGGCTGTCCTTTTTTGGTAGGCTTGCAGTGGAACCGCCCTACGCAGTACATTTAGTCCATATGCAAATGCCCCGGCTCAAACGACTTTCGCTCATGCCGTTTATGGAAGAGTTGCGGGGCTACACCCTGCGCTTTTTGGGCGAGGACGTCTTAGCTGCGATTGCGGTGGCGTTGATGACAGTGCCTCAATCGATCGCCTATTCACTGCTTGCCGGGTTGCCACCCACGGCGGGCCTTTTTTCGGCTATCTTCGGCACGATTTTTACCGCCTCTTTGGGTTCTTCTCGAGTCCTTGTATCGGGTCCTAGCACGGGGACGGCGATCTTGATTCAGACATCGATTGCAGACGTCTTGTACACCTACTACGAAGGGGTTACTGGGGCCCAGCAAGAGGTGCTTATCTTGCAGCTCTTGACGCAGCTTGTATTGGTGATTGGCCTCATTCAGATCGGCGCTGCCTTTTTGAACGTCAGCAAGTTGCTCCAATTTGTGAGTCGGTCGGTCATTTTGGGGTATTTTGGCGGGATCACTGTCGCGATTGGCATCACGCAGTTGTTTGCCTTTCTCGGGGTGCCGGCGGCGCAGCCCGATTTGCCGATTCTATACAAGGCAACCGCCCTGATTGGACGACTTGGGCAAGTGCATATTCCGACCCTTTTGATCGGCGCTTTGAGTTTGACCCTCTTTGCAGCGATGCGCCATTGGTTTAAGAATTGGCCCTACGCATTGATCATGCTCGTTGCCGCATCGATCGGCGCAGCGCTCTACAACCAATATTGGCCAGAGGGTAGCTTACCGATTGCCACGTTGTCGGCGCTCAAGCTGCCGTCGGATCCTTCGCCCCATTTCATGATGCCTTGGTTTGATCTGAAGGTAGTCAACCGCATCTTCCCAGCGGCGATCGCGATTTCTCTTCTCGGCATCCTCGAGGTGTTTTCGATTGCGCGGGGCTTTGGGGTGAAGATGAATCAGAAAATCCAGGTAAATCAAGACGTACTCGGTCTTGGCCTTGGCAATCTGGTTTTATCGCTGATCCGCGGAGCGATGCCGAGCTCGGGGAGTGCGACGAGAACAGCGCTTAACTATCGTTTACGGGCCCATACACGCGTGGCGGCCGTCTTGAGCGGTATTTTGACAGCGCTTTTTATTTTCGCCTGCTGGCAATACGTGCAGTACATCCCGCTTGCGGCACTTGCGGCACTGTTGATTGCAACGGTGAATACATTGACCGATATCGATGAATTAAAGCTGACGTTCCGTGCCACCAAAGAAGATGCGTGGGTGTTCGTACTGACTTTTGTCTCGTGCCTTTTATTTAATCTCGATGTCGCATTCTTCATCGGCATTGTGATTTCGATCGGCAGCTATTTACGCAAGACCTCAACGCCCCATCTCGTCGAATACGCGTTCAATTCGAAGGGGCGCCTCATGGTGGTCAGCCCCAAAGAAGCGGGATTGCACAAAGTAAGGATTATCGGGATTGGGGGCGATTTGTATTTTGCCTCTGCCGACGTATTCCAAGTCGCTTTGCAATCGGTCATTGAAGACAAACACGTCCAAGCTATCGTCCTTCGGCTCAACAACGTCTACCACATGGATGCGTCGATGTGCCTTGCTATTTTGCACCTCTACGATTTGCTCCAGTCGACGAAGAGACACCTCGTCATCTCGGGGTTGACCGAGGAGGTGTGGCATGTGTTTCATAGAACGGGGCTTGTTAAGAAGCTAGGGTTAGATAATCTTTATTTTACTGATGAAAGCAACCCTCAATTTTCTACCTGGAAGGCGGTGCTGCGCGCCCAGGAGCTGGTCTCGTCTGCTCACTTGATAAAGTAATAGACTCTGATTTGTTAGTTTGGCATAATGCTGCGTCATGACATTAAAACTGTGTAAAAGATCTGTTGATGAGTGGTTGGGTGCTTTGGCGTTTACTATGGATACGGCCGATCCGAGAACCCCAGAGTTCAAAGATGCCATCCAGGCGCATGTGAATCACATGATTGTCAGAGTGGCCCTTTCGACTCTAAGCCGGTGCGGCGAAACCGCCGAACCGGTTATGCGAGATGGGGTTGTTTGGGCTGTGATCATTCGTCCAAAGCAGGGCCCTGTGAAAGACATTGCCTGGGATCCGATGCTAAGCGCTTCACAGACAGAAGAAGTGCTGAGATTAGCGAGGGGTAAAAATGGCGCCTCCCGTAGATAAGCAGCAACTTGTTTCCACTCTTGCAGAGTGGAGACAGCATAGTAGGTGGGCTCGGAGCAGAAATTCTGACATCGCTTATTCTCGCGTGATGAGTGTGCTTAAATCTAGGCTTCCAAACGAAAATCAAATTGCTGAGTTTCGCAATGAGCAGAATGGGGTCAAAGCAGTGATCGTTATCATCGAACAACGCGTTTTTTCAGTCAGCGACCCAGGCGCTGACCGAAGCACCGTGGCGAAGATTGAAGAGTGGATAGAACTGAGTTTGCCTGGGCGATCACCGCCTCGTAAACGAGCCAATTCCTCTTCGGATGAAGAGGAATTGCCTGGTGGGCTTTCGGTACGAGATAGGAACAACGTGCATCGCGAATCCCCACCTGAGTTGCCCCCAATCCCTGAAGAAGATGAAGATGAAACAGACGATCCCCAAGTCGCAGCTGCTACTGCGGCTCTCGCGAATACTTCTCTTGGACCGCAGGGTCATACTTAAAGAGTTTGCCGTCGGATTCGATCTTGCGGTAAACCCACTCTTCGTTGTTTTCCCTTAGCAAACGGTCACACCCCATCACAAAACCCTTGAGAAAGCCGTAGCGGTGCATTGCTTCGCGGGCATACTGGGATGACGAGGGGCGGAAGTGGCTGCGGGGGCCATCGACGGGTGAGATCACTTGTTGGTGGAAGTCGATGGCAAGGTCAGCTGCTTTGGTCGCAAGCGATCGCTCGGGCGCAATTGCCATCGGCGCGCGAGACTTAAGCTCGGCGTCGTTGCCCCACGGCCTTTGATACTCGGCGAAGAGCGCCGCGGCCCAAAAAATCACCACAACCCATTTCATTTTAATAACTATACTGCATCATGAGTGCAGGGAACAAGGCGTGTTCATTGAGGACTGTTTGCGCTCTTTGTTCGTAGAGCCGTTCGTTGTAGTATTTCGCCTCTTCGCCGGCGCCGTAGATGCCGCCAAAGTACCACCCTGCTTCAAACCCGCTTGTGATGATCCCCGCTGCGATATTGCCGCGGTGGAAGAACTGGTAGGCCGCGGTGATGAAGAGGCCGTTGAGGAGCAGTGCGGTGAATGCCGATTTCTTCTGACCGATGTAGAGGTAGCCGGCGCCGGGGACAAGGGCATTGAGACACTGGGCGGTTGCCACCGACTTTTTCTCGTGGGCGTAGTTATTCAATAGATCGCTGAGGTAGGAGGACTCTCTAAACCCGTCTGCAAAGGCGGTAACTTCATTGAGATTGCCTTCGCGAATTGAGCGCGATAGGCAGAGCTTTTCGGCTGTTTCGGGGTTTTCTTTAGCCAACAGTTCGATCACTTTGAGCTCTTTGTCTTTGTCGTCTACTTCGCGGTAGCATTCGTAGAGGACTAGGAGCATGTCGGCGTGGGCAGGGAAGGTAGCGTCGACGTGGGCGAGGCTGCTTTTATCAAAGGCCCCAATCGCTTCATCAAAACGGCCACCGAGAAAGTATGAAAGGAGGATGTCGTATTCGATTTCGGCTTTTCGAGGCGAGGCGGAATCTGTGAGGAGGATGTGGGCCCTTTTGTAGGTTGATACGGCGCGGTATAGATCGAGCTCTTCGGCAAAGGCTTTGGCAATGGTCATCTCTTTGCCCCACTCGGTGGCTTTCTCGTCTATATTCAGGGGCTGAAATGGGCTGGGTGATCTGGCAAAGTGGGAGTCTTGGATTTGAAAGTCCACTCTCGGATCCAGACGATCTGCCACGCGGTAGCAGCTTGTGAGGCTCAATACAAACAGTAATAAATACGTTTTATTCATCTTCAATCGATTTAATCAGCTCCATGCCCTCTTCAAAGTTTTGCTCGAGGAAGGGGGAGCTTTGTTGGTCTTTGAAGAAGTCCTCTTGTTCAGCGGTGACTCTGCGCATGTCGTCGAGAGAGCTGATGATATGGGGACGCAAAAAGATCACGATGTTGGAATTGGAAATGGTGTCATTGGACTTAGAAAAGGCAGCGCCAATCAAGGGCAATCCTCCGAGGCAGGGGATGCCCGATTGTGACTTGACGTTGGAGTTATTGACAAACCCGCTCAAGATCAAAAAGTTCTTGTCGGGGACGTGAACGGTTGTCTGCATATTGGTTTTGCTCGTTACGATGCCTTGTGCAGAGACGTTATTTAGCGTGGCCGTTGTGAGAGTGGTGATCTGCTGGGTGCGATCGAGGGCGATGTCGAGGGTGACGATGTCGGAGTTGCCGAGGACGGGCGTCACGGTGAGATTTAGGCCGACGTCGCGGTATTCAATGTTCGCCGTCTGTACTGTGGCACTTGTTGCTGTGTTGCTGACAAACGAGCCGACAAACGGGACGTTTTGGCCGACGAAGATATTTGAAGTACGGCCGTCTTGCGTGATGATTTTGGGCGTCATGATGACGGAGGTCTCATCGTCGTGCTGCAAAGCGGTGAGTAACGATCCTAAGGTCAAAAACGTCTGGCCGTTATGCTTAATGACTTGCCCGATGACGCCGAGATCAAAGCCTGTGCCAAATGGGATCATCGAGGGGACTGGTGATGAGGTGGCTGAAGGAACAAATGCATT
>JBDKJI010000058.1:0-6574 GCA_039796655.1 Chlamydiota bacterium
GTCCTACATACACCCCCCTATGTCAGCTTCCCAGAGGTGTGCAGTGATGTATAGGTTATTTTTGTTGTTATTGGCTATCGGAGCCTTCGGTCTCGGTATCTATTTCGAAAAACAAACAAGCGCGCCGCTCTCCGTCGATGCTGTCCCCATCGAGGCGCGCGTGCAACGCCCCTTTGCGGTGGTAATTCACGCGCGCAATATCGAGGCTGAGTGTGAAGCGCTTCTTACAGCGCTCTTTTCGCAAGACTATGACAACTACCGATTGATTTTGATTGACGATGGCTCAGCGGACGCGACCTTCCAGGTCGCGCAAGATTTTATTCTCGACGCAGGCCAAGAGTGGCGTTCGATCGTCCTTCGCCACGACGCCCCCACCGGGTGGGACGCGTCGTTCCAAGAGATCGCAGCGACGTTGCTACCGCACGAAATCATCATCCCTCTGCAAGGCAAGCACCGTTTTTTGGACGTCCAGGCGCTCAAAAGGCTCAACGCGATCTACGAAGACAAAAACGTCACCATGACCGAAAGCGACCTTGTCTACTACCCGTCCTATGAGCGAGGCGCTGGACAAGAGCCGTTTGGTCAGACATTTTTAGGAACACATGTGCGATCAGGCAAGATCGTAAAAGAAGGCAAATCGGCCCGGTTGACCGGGCCGATTTGTCTCGAAGATCGAAGTCGAGTTTAAGCTTTTAGCTTCTTCGCAAACACCATAGCCGCTTTGTGCACGGTCTTTTGGTTACCGTAGCTTGTTGTCGCTCGTCCCTTCAGGGATGGGGATGAGAATCGGAGCATTCTGGCAAAAACTGGTTGCGCTACCCCCGATGTATTTTCAGACAAAAACAAAAGCGCTCTTGAAGCGGGCTTTGGTGCTGACATTGGTGGGGTGACCCCTTTCTGCGTAATTCTTGTCATAGGACGACTCCTTACTTTGTCTGACGCTCAAGGCGCCAGGTTATGCTAAATTAAATATTTTTGTACATATCGCGCAGCATGCGCAATATGTCTCGAGCTACCATATCGACTTTCGTTTCTGTCGAGTCTAAGACAGCTTCTGTCTCGAACCCTTCATCAGATCCTATTTCTTTGTTCTCTACTTTGTTCATAGCTCTACTTAAATCTATTATTACACATTCATGGTTAATTATCAATAATAAACTTTTTATCTACATTCGCAACTAACTAAAAATAAGCGTTTTGAGAAAAAACAGTGGATATAAACACCCCGCTTTCTTCAAAATAGGGAGGTTTTATGAGTACAATCCTCTGGTCGTGGCTAGGTAAGTTTTTTCTCCTCTGTCTTTCTCTCCGCTATCGCGTGCGGGTGAAGGGGCTCCAAGCGCTTATCACTTCTGCCAGATCCCATCAAAACGGCGTCCTCTTTTTGCCCAATCACCCAGCCCTCATGGATCCGTTGATCTTATTTCTTATTGCTTGGCCCCATTTCCGGATGAGGCCCCTTGTGATTGAGTACATCTTTAGGCAAAGGCTTCTCAAGCCTCTCATGGCGCTTGTGCGGGCGGTGTCGGTGCCAAACTTCGACACGTCGGTCAATCAGCTCAAGATTAAGAGGGCGAAAGAGTCGATTCAGCAAGTAGCGACGGGTTTGAAGGCGGGGGAGAATTTTGTCTTGTATCCGTCGGGGCGGCTGAAAAGCTCGGGACGCGAGGTGCTCGGTGGCGCGTCGGGAGCGCACCTACTTGTGCAAGAGGCTCCCGAGACGATGGTTGTCCTTGTCCGGACAACGGGGCTGTGGGGTAGCAGTTTTTCGAGGGCGTTTGAGGGACACTCGCCTGATCTCATGACGACGATTTTCAAGGGGCTGATGACCCTTTTGAAAAACGGCATTCTCTTCTGTCCGAGGCGCAATATCGAAGTCACCTTTGAGGTCTTTGACAAACGGCCGAAGACGCGTGTTGAGTTCAACCGAAACTTAGAGCAATGGTATAACCGTTATCCCGCTTTGAAAGGCGGCAAGAGCCTCGACATCGAGCCGCTCAGGCTCATCTCGTATGCGTTTTGGACAAAAGATCTTCCCGAGATCCAGCCGACAAAAACGAAAGAGAGGCGTGATCAAGAGCTTGAGATTTCAGAAGAGACAAAGGGACAAGTCTACGGAGAAATCCGCAAGATCCTCGATCATCCCAATCTCGAGATCGAGCCAGAGATGAATTTGGCAACCGATTTGGGGATGGATTCTCTCAACATCGCGGAGCTCATTACCTTTCTGACAAGGGCCTACGATGTTGAAGAACTCCATCCTGAAGACATCGACACAGTCCAGGGTGTTCTGGAAGTGGCCGAAGGAGCTCGCTTTGCGGGGCCAAGGCCGCGTGTGATGGGGAGCGCCAAATTTCCAAAAGAGCGGGGTCGCCAGGCGCCAGCCTTGCCTGTCGGCAGGACAATTGGCGAGGCGTTTTTGAACTGCGCCGACCGGATGGGTCGCTTCGTCGCAACTGGCGACGACCTGACAGGTCCAATGACCTACAAGGCGATGAAGCGGGCCGCCCTCGTTTTATCGAGGCGGTTTAAACAAATTCCGCACGAGCGTATCGCAGTGATGCTCCCAGCATCGGTAGGCGCGTACGTGACGATCTTGGCTCTCATGTTCGCGAGAAAAACGGTCGTCATGTTGAATTGGACGCTAGGACCTCGTTATCTCGAAGAGATGATGCAGCTTTCCAAGGCTGAGACGATCCTCACTTCATGGCGGTTTTTAGAACGCCTCTCTCACGTTGAGTTTGGTAGTGCGATCGATCAGATGCTCTTTTTGGAAGACATCCGGCAAGACTTAAGCTTGCAACAAAAAATCCAAGGTCTTCTGTTATCGTTTCGCTCCGCGCCGGGTATTGTTCGGGCGCTCAGATTAGACGAGGTGTCTGAGCACGATCCTGCGGTGATCTTATTTACCAGCGGTACTGAGGCGGTGCCGAAGGGAGTGCCCCTGTCGCATGAAAACATCATGGCCAATGAACGAGCCGCAATGCAGTGCATTGATCTGAACCCAAACGACGTTTTGTATGGTATTTTGCCACCGTTTCATTCGTTTGGCTTTTCGGTTGCAGGACTGTTCCCACTGCTCGCTGGCCTAAAGGTCGCTTTTTATCCCGATCCGACCGACAGCTTTGCTCTTGCTGAGGGAATCGACCGATGGAAGATCACTCTTTTTTGCAGCGCCCCGAGTTTTATGCGGGGGCTCTTCCATGCGGCAAAGCCGGAGCAACTAGAGTCCGTCAGGCTCTTCATTGTGGGCGCAGAGAAGATGCCTCCCGAGCTTGCGACGAGGGCTGCCGAGCTCAATCCCAAAGCGCGCCTCATTGAAGGCTATGGCATCACCGAATGCGCACCGATTCTCACATTGACCCGGCCAAACCAAGAGCGCGTGGGCGTGGGGCAGCTGCTGCCGGGCATCGATGTATGCATCATCCATCCCGAGACCAGGGCTCTGCTTGATCCTGGTGTTGTAGGCGAGATCTGTGTCCGGGGGCCTAACATCTTTGCAGGTTATCTCGGCCATCCGAGAACCCCGTTTGTCGATGTTGCCGGTAAGTCTTGGTATGCAACAGGCGATTTGGGTTTTCTCGACAAGGTGGGCAACCTCATCTTGGCAGGTAGACTGAAGCGGTTCACGAAGATGGGCGGCGAGATGATCAGCCTCGGCGCGATTGAGGACGCCATTTTGCAAGAATTAGCGGCGAGAGGAGCCAAGCTTGGCGATATGCCATCGGTGGCCGTGTGCGCTGATGAGAAGATTGTCGGCAAGCCGCAGCTCATTCTCTACACGACACACGCTCTCACCAAAGAAATGGTCAATGAAATGCTTAAATTGCGGGGACTTAGCCGTTTGATTAAGGTTGCCCAAGTACAACAAGTCCCCGAAATCCCCCTGATGGGAACTGGAAAAACCGACTACCGAAAATTGCAGGGATTAGCGTGAAACTATTTAACACTGAGACAAGGCGTCTTGAAGAGGTGCCGCTGAAAAAAATCAAGATGTACACCTGCGGTCCGACGATCTACGATTTTGCTCATATCGGCAATTTTCGCACCTACGTCTTTGAAGACGTGCTCCGTAGGACGCTGCGTTTTTTAGGTCGTCCTGTGGAACAGGCGATGAACCTCACCGATGTTGACGACAAGACGATCCGCGGGGCCATTGCAAAGAATGTGGCTTTGACCGTGTTCACAGACCCATTTAAAAAGGCGTTTTTTGAAGACATGCAGACGCTTGGCATCGAGCCTGTGGAGCACTATCCAGCAGCGACCGATTACATTCAGCACATGATCGCGATGATCCAAACCCTGCTCGATAAAAAGATTGCCTACAAAGCGCCGAGTGGTAGCGTCTACTTTGCGATCAGCCGTTTTCCCCGCTATGGGCGCTTGTCCCACTTCGATTTATCCGATCTCAAGGTGAATGCGTCGGGAGACAATGAAGCCGATGAGTATGAGAAAGGGTCTTTGTCTGATTTTGTCCTTTGGAAGGCGTACGATCCGACGCGCGATGGACAGATCTATTGGGAGAGCCCGTTTGGGAAGGGGCGCCCCGGTTGGCACATCGAGTGCTCTGCGATGGCGACGCACATCTTAGGTGACACGATCGATATCCACTGTGGCGGCGTCGACAATATGTTTCCACACCATGAAAACGAAATTGCCCAATCAGAAGGGTGCAGCGGCAAACCGTTTGTCCGCCACTGGGTCCACGTGGAGCATCTGCTTGTGGATCACCGAAAGATGTCAAAAAGCCTTGGCAATTTCTACACCCTCAGAGACCTTTTACAAAAAGGGTATAGCGGCGCCGAAGTGCGCTACCTACTTTTAGCGACCCATTACCGCACCCAGCTCAACTTCACTTTCGCAGGGTTAGACGGCGCGCGGGCAAGTCTCGCGCGGATTCGAGATTGTTTTGCGCGCCTTAGCACGGTGCCCAAAGGGCACCTAGGCCAATCGATGCAAGAGACGCTTGCCATGCGCGAAGACGAATTTAAAGCGGCCCTTGCTGACGACGTCAACACATCGGTTGCGCTGGCCGCGTTATTTGAACTCATCCGCGAGCTCAATGCCGCAATTGATCATGGGACTTTGTTGTATGAAGACGCCGAGCAAGCCATCTTGCTCTTCCGCCGCATCGACCAGGTGCTTGGCGTCATTGAAGCGGACGCGATGATCATTCCATCAGATGTCGCCGCTCTCTTAGAGCGGCGAGAGAAGGCGCGGCTCCAGCGCGATTTTAGTTTGAGCGATCAGATGAGACAAGCCATTTTAGAAAAAGGGTATGTCATTGAGGACACACCACAAGGAGCGAGGCTGAAAAAACGATGAGCCTATCTCACTATTTGGAAAGCCTGCTTTTTGCATCTTTTTCCCCCTCTTTAAAGATTGCTCCTTGGCCTACTTTTCAAGTAGGGCCTACGAAGCGATCTTTAAAAGAAGCGAAAAAACATTCTAAAAATCATAACTTTCGAAAAGTGAGATAGGCTCATGAGCCAAAAAGGAAAGACGCCCGACGAAAAGTTGCTCCACGCTCTGTACAAGACTGCCACAGAGCGCGGTGATCCATATCTCCCGGTTGATATCGCCTTGGTGGCCAAGGCGACCCATCAAAAAGAGACGGCGACGAAGAACATTGTCAAACACCTTGCGCAAGCCAACCTGATCCAAAAGGTAGGCGATCATCAGATGCAACTGACGCCGCGTGGCGAGCGGTTTGTGGCAGACGATGTATGAGTGTAGCTGTCGCTTCGATGAGTTTAAGGCAGATGCAAGAGTGGTGTGCCGCGGCAGAATCTTGTATTACGCCAGCCGGTGAACCTGCCTTGCGGCACCGAGTATCGACAGAGGTTTGGTCTTTTGCAGCTTGTGTCGAAGAAGTCAGAAGGATCGTGGACACAATGCGGTGGTCTTTGACAGAAGAAGAGGTGGTCGATGGAAGCCAGATTTTGGCAAAGTTGCAAAGCAGCGCTCCAGAGATCGAGGGGCTTGCAGCAGGAGTGGGGATTGTGTTGCAGGGGCGACCTTCTGACTCCCTATCTGCCATCGCACAAGAGAAGGGTTTACTCGATGAGTTGGGGTTTGTTTATCGACATACCAGAGAATCGACTGGACAGAGCACCCATATGTTGTTGCGCCGCATGTATCCTCGCTTGCTTCACAGATCATATATGATAAGCAATGGCTTTAGTTACGTACAATTCACCCGAAGGCGATTCTGTAATGATCGACTGCTTGGGAAAGGTAGTGATATGAAAGTTTCCCTCGCTCAGCGCGTGGGTAGCACGGCGTACTTCGCCTCAGGCGGATCGATTGATTTTGCCAATAGAATTGCGTTTGATGCGCTCGCGAAAGGTGTGCAAGGCGTTCTTCCCATCGTCGACCATGCGGAGTATTCAGCCAAAGATGGTAGGTCAAAGTCACGTATTCTTTATCCATATTGCAATGTTGGAGACCTTCAGCGTGTAGTACTGAAGGCGTTGCAATCAAACGAAACACTGTCGCGTCAAGATGTCCGGGCGATTGTAGAGGGGCTTGTCGGCGTTGTGGCGCGTCTTCACAATCTTGGTATTTATCACCG
>JBDKJI010000059.1:0-3758 GCA_039796655.1 Chlamydiota bacterium
CATCATCCGCTCCGCGCGTATTGCGGAAGGCGTAATGGATCTCTTTGCCGGCGTCGGCATCACAATCGACTCTGACCCAGAGGCTGAGTGGCAAGAAATCGAGCATAAACTTAAGCTATTCATATGAGAGCAAGTTGGCTCATTGATCAGTTGGTTGCGCAAGGTGTAAAGCACTTTTGCATCGCGCCCGGCTCGAGAAGCGCTCCCCTCGTCCTCGCGATCGCGCATCGCACCGACGTCACCACAACCGTCCACTTTGATGAACGGGGCCTCGCGTTCTTTGCGCTTGGGCTTGCCAAGGCCACCCGAAAACCTGTCGCTATCGTCGTGACATCGGGCACCGCTGTGTGTAATTTATTGCCTGCCATTGCCGAGGCATACCACGCTAAAGTCCCACTGATCGCACTCACAGCCGATCGACCCAGCGACGATCGGGGCATCGGCGCCAATCAAACGATGGAACAACGGGGCGTCCTCGCACCCTTTTTGTGTGGCGAATTTGAGCTTGGATCTGACGTCTCAGAAAAAACAACCCGCTCGATCGCCGCGCAAGTCGTGTTTAGCTGCACCGGCATGTCAATGGGGCCTGTCCAACTTAATTGCCCGTTCCGAGAGCCCCTTTACGACCCATTGACCCCGCCTACCATGGGCCGAGCCGTGTCAGTTGGCTTGCACGCGCCAAAGCCGATCGCTGAACCTTTTCATACCTCTGGCTCGAGGGGCATTATTCTAGCCGGCGCTGTGCCATCCGGTATCGAAGCGATCATTGATCTTGCTCAGCGACTTCAGTGGCCGCTTTTTGCCGACATTTTATCAAACGCTCGGTGTTTACCGACGGTGGAAGAACAGATTGTACACTTTGAAGCCGCTTTGCAAAGCGGCAAGGCGCCTGCACCCGAAATCATCCTCCATTTTGGCGAGCGGATGACCTCCAAGCTCGTCACAGAGTGGGCTAGCAAGTACCCCACAATCCACATCAGTCCGTCTCCTTCCTTGCAAGACCCATGTCGATCGATCACAGCCCGCTATCAGACCGATATCGAACACTTTTGCACAACTTGCTCGGCAGGCCGAGACCCAAGCTGGATCACCGCCTGGAAAGAGCTCGATTGTGATCCTCTTGATCACCCCTTTGGAGCCATCAAGAGCGAGCCAAATGCCACCTATTTTCTCGGCAATAGCACTGTGATTCGCGACGCAGATCGTTTTTTCTTTCCCGAAGCGCCCCAAGCCTTCTTCGCCAACCGCGGTCTATCTGGCATCGACGGAACCATTGCCACCGCTGCGGGCATCGCTGAAGGACTCCAATCCCCTGTCGTTGCATTCATCGGCGATCAGGCCGCGCTGCACGATCTCAATTCATTTGCCCTACTCAAAAACCGCCCAATCCAGCTCGTCATCATCAACAACTTCAGCGGCGCCATCTTTCGCAGGTTCCCCGTATACAACACGCCCCACTACGACAAATACTTCGGTGCTTGCCACAGCTACCAATTCGAAGCCATTGTCCGCATGTTCGACCTACCCTACGCCCATACAGCCGAGAGCTTCGTTATCCATCCAACCACAGTGACCGAAATTTCTGTCTATTGTTTGCCTGGTACAGAAAATAAGTCCGCAACTGCCAAGCTAGCTGAAATATCGCCATCGGTATCCGCTATCCTTGCCTCTAAAATAGAAGATATCGGAAACAAAAACCTCAGGCAATGATTTGGGCATGAAGAGACCTCTTCCCCTTATTTTTGCAACTTTTCGGGATTTAAGACACTGTTTTTGCAACTTTTTGAGGTTTAAGACCACTTTCAGACAGATTTGTCATTTAGATTTCTTGGACTGCCTAGCGGTGGATTTTTTCTTTTTAAATGGCTGCGAGGTATTTTAAGACCGTCGTTTTGTGACGGCCATCAGCGAGAGCGGGAGTGTTATATATAGCGCTTCAGTGGGAACTGCTATATTCTCACCCACATGACTTGGGTGTTGCTGCATGGTTTTTTGGGATCTCGCCAAGATTGGGACCCGCTGATTGCGTTCATGGAGCGCAACCATCCTCTTAAAACCTTGGCAATCAATCTACCTGGCCACGGAGCCATGCCATTTGACAGAGCAGACTGGATGCCTTCTTTAACCGAGCCCATGCATTTGGTGGGCTATTCGATGGGGGGGCGCCTTGCTTTGCAGTATACCCACCTCTACCCAGAAAACGTCGCTTCACTCACGTTGATCTCCACTCACTTTGGCCTAAAGACGGGTCATAGAGAGAGGCTGAGGCGCGATCAAGAATGGGCTACAATGATGTTACAAGGGCCCGTTGACGATTTTTTGCGTCGCTGGTACGATCAGCCCATTTTTGCAGGGTTTTGTCCCCCTTTTGAGACCAGAAGGTCTCAAAACTGGGACGCTTTAGCAAAGTGCTTGTTGCATTATAGCTTGGCAAAGCAACCGCGCTTCAAGCCAGATAATGCGCTCGTCATTGTAGGAGAACTCGATGCAATCTACAGGTCACTTCACCCCAACGCCGTCGTCGTCGCAGGGGCAGGTCACGCCGTCCACCTCCAAAACCCCCAAGGGCTCTACGAGGCGATGGCTACGCACTGGCAACTACCAAGACATATCCTATGATACCTGCGATGGCGTTGCAAAGATCACGATCAACCGCCCCGGAGTCCGAAATGCGTTTCGTCCCCTCACTGTCGACGAAATGATCGACGCCTTGCAAAGGGCGCGAAACGACGCTTCGATCGGCGTCATTATTTTGACAGGGCAAGGCAAAGAGGCCTTTTGCTCGGGCGGCGATCAAAAAATTCGCGGCGATGCGGGCTATGCCGATCAGGAGGGTGTTAACCGACTCAATGTGCTCGACTTTCAAAAAGACATGAGATCTTGCCCCAAACCGATCGTCGCCATGGTCGCAGGATATGCCATTGGCGGGGGCCATGTGCTCCACGTGATGTGCGACTTGACGATTGCCGCTGACAATGCGATCTTTGGACAAACGGGACCCAAGGTGGGTTCGTTTGATGGGGGGTTTGGCGCGAGCTATTTGGCGCGGATCGTTGGCCAAAAAAAGGCGAGAGAGCTCTGGTATTTGTGCCGGCAATACAATGCAGAAGAGGCGCTCCAAATGGGTCTTGTCAACTGTGTCGTCCCGTATGAAGAGCTCGAAGAGACGACGATGCAGTGGTGCCAAGAAATCTTGCAACATTCGCCGCTCGCAATCCGGTGCTTAAAATCGGCGCTCAATGCTGACTGTGATGGACAGTCGGGGTTGCAAGAGCTTGCAGGCAACGCAACGCTTCTATTCTATATGACAGAAGAGGCTAGAGAAGGACGGGACGCATTCAATGAAAAACGTAAGCCAGATTTTCGCAAGTTCCCTCGCCGCCCTTGATCGATGGGTTTGGTGGAAAGCGGCTCGCCCCAAGACATGGCCAGCGGCCCTTGCCCCCGTCATTGCCGCAGGCCTTATCGCATTGAAAAAACACCCGTTTGATGGCACCCTTTGGCTGCTCGCGCTTGCCTTTGCCTGGCTTTTACAAGTGGGCGCTAACTACGCGAATGACTACTACGACTTCTTGAGCGGCGTCGATAATGAAAACCGGATCGGCCCAGAAAGAGTCCTCGTGACAGGCGTCACTCACCCCGATGCCATGCGGCGCGCTTTCCAAACGGCCTTTGCGCTCGCCTTTTTAATCGCGCTGCCATTGATTGCGAGCACAAATACCTGGGGATGGGTGGTGGTCGCCCTTTCGATTGGAGCC
>JBDKJI010000060.1:0-2962 GCA_039796655.1 Chlamydiota bacterium
ACGGCCGGATCGGGCGTGTTTTGGCTGAAAAAGCTCTCTCGCAAGAACTCCAAAAGCCCATCCTAATTGCTATTTCTAGCGTCCTTGAGCGTCGTAAATCTTTATATTATAAAGCTTTAGAAAAAACTAATCGTACTCTAGACATCAGTGATTGGGTTTTGTTTTTTGCAGAGATTATCGTGGAGGCGCACGCAGAGACAATGCGTTTGTTGTACTTTGTGATTGCGAAGGGACGATTGCTGCGCTCTTTAGATAGCAAACTAAACCCCAGGCAAACAAAAGCGCTACTTCGCATGTTCGATGAAGGGCCGGATGGTTTTACAGGTGGGATGAGCGCTGAGAAATACATGGCGATGACAAAGGCGTCTCGGAGTAGCGCAACGAGGGATTTGAAAGAGCTCGTGGAGCTCGGAGTATTGCAAAAAACAGGAGAACTCCGAGGAACCCGCTATGTACTAAACCTTGACAGATCGACAGCTCCGCTGAACTGACCGACAATCACTCGTCCGGCGATACCGAAAAAAAAGCCTGTGTCGACGACGCCGGGAATAGCCTTGATTTGTTCGTGGAGCTCTTCTGGCGAAAAAGGGGTTGAGGGAAGTGTCACATCGAGGATGAGATTGCCATTGTCGGTGACAAATAGGGTGCGATCCTCTTTCATGCGCCATGTGGGGGAAAGGCCCAATTTTTCGATGCGCCTGCGGGTGGAGGGTGAGCCATAGAAGATCACTTCGACGGGGAGTTTGACGTGGCCGAGGCGAGGACGGCATTTTGTCTCGTCGACGATGATCATGAGTTCGTGACTTGCGTAGCCTAAGATTTTTTCTCTGACTAAAGCGCCTCCTCCTCCCTTGATCATCCGCTTTTGGGGGTCGATTTCGTCGGCGCCGTCAACGGTTAAATCGACATGTGTGACATCGTTGAGCTCACGCACTTTGAGCTTGCCCTTTTTTGCTCGATCGGCCGACTCTTTTGAGCTCGCGACGACCTGGATCGATAGACCGTCTTTGGCTTTTTCGATGAGGCGGTCGATGAAATAGCGCGCTGTTGTCCCTGTCCCGAGTCCTACGATCATTCCCGATTCGACGAACTCAGCTGCCTTTAAGGCGGCGGCTTGTTTGGCGTCTTCTTGACTCATGCTTGAGAGTGTACCTTTTTGACTGGATAAATATGGAGATTTTTGTGTATATTCGAGAGAACTTGGGGTTTAGTTTTGGAACAACAACTAGAACGAAAAAGACGCATCGCGCTGGAGAGCAACAAGACAAAAAGGGCCCGAGAGAAATTACGACGCGAGTGGGGTCGGCAAGAGAAGTTAATTACACCTGAGGCGCTGGCTGAAACGGTAGAAAAGATCCACCAATGGATCGCGTCTCACGCAGCTCAGCGCGTGAGTGTATTGAGCAAAGAAATCAAGTTGTTTGATCAGAATAAGAATGCGGCGGCCCTGAGTAAAAAAGTAGAGCGTTTTGCTCTTTCTTTATCAAAGTCGTATTCATGAAAAATGTCATTAAGACGCTGACTGAGCGCGGTTTTTTCGATCAAATATCGAGCTCCGAATTGGAGCCTTTGGCTAACAGGCCCATTTCATGTTACGTAGGGTTTGATCCAACGGCAGAGAGCTTGCATCTTGGGAATCTGGTTGGAATTATCGCTCTGGCGTGGTTTTTGAGGCATGGCCATACCCCTATCGTCCTTTTGGGTGGTGCAACAGGGAGAATCGGTGATCCTTCTGGGAAAAGTATTGAGCGCCCTTTTTTGTCTGAGAAGGCGCTTGCCCACAATGTCGATGTCTTGACGCAGTTTTTTCATGCTATTTTGCCAGGATGCAAAGTGGTCAATAATGAAACGTGGCTTGGGGTAATGTCGATGATCGATTTTTTACGCGATGTGGGCAAACACTTTCGGGTGACGACAATGCTTGCGAAAGAAAGTGTGCGTGCTCGAATTGAATCAGAGCAAGGGATTAGCTACACCGAATTTAGCTACCAAATGTTGCAAGCGTACGATTTCCATTACCTGCATCAAAGGCTCGGTGTCACCTTGCAGATGGGGGGCAGCGATCAGTGGGGCAACATTACAGCAGGCATCGATTACCACCGCAGAGTGGGTGAGGGGACGGTATTTGGTGCCACGTGGCCGCTGATTGTCCGGAGTGACGGCAAGAAGTTTGGTAAATCGGAAGAGGGAGCCATTTGGCTATCGCCTGAGAAGCTCTCCCCTTATCAGTTCTATCAGTATTTGTACACAATCCCTGACGCCGATGTCATAGGCCTCATGAAACAGCTCACCTTTTTGGAGCTCGATGAGATCTGCGAAATTGAAGCGAGAATGCCGAGCGAAAAGCCCAACTGGGCTCAGGCGCGCCTTGCTGAGGAAATCACACGTTTTGTCCATGGCGAAGAGGGGCTTCAATCAGCTCTTCGAGCGACAAAGCAAATGGCGCCTGGGAAAGAAGCTTCGTTGTCGTCCGTTGCGCTAGAGGCGATTGCTTTGGAAGTGCCGAATGTGAGCTTAGCCCTAGATGAGGTGGTAGACAAAAAGTTCACCGATGTTGCTGTTCTATCAGGTCTTACTCCCAGTAAATCAGAAGCAGTGCGCCTGATCAAAAATGGTGGCGCCTATCTCAATAATGAACGGATCATAGATCCTTCTTTTTCTATCGACGCCGATCACCTGATCGAGGGCAAGTTTTTACTCTTGAGTGCAGGCAAAAAGAAGAGATTGCTTGTACGTATAATACCCCTTCCACCTGAATGGCACCCAAAAGGACTGAATTGAAAGCTCTCGCGGTTAAATTGTCTAAGAGGGGGGTACGTATTATCTAATACTAACCCCCCTCTTAGACAATTTAACCGCGAGGCTTTGAATCAGTCCTTTTTGGGTGCCATTCAGGTGGAAGGGGCATACCTCTCATGACTCAAAAATTGGTTTTGGGCAACTGCGGGTCTTTGGCGCAGCC
>JBDKJI010000061.1:0-6130 GCA_039796655.1 Chlamydiota bacterium
GCAGTTTTTTGTCTCGTTGGTGCGTCCCTTCCATCGATTCCAAATAGGCGTCGAGCGGCGTCTTTGCGTCAATCACAAGAGTTCGATCACCAGGAAGGCGAACGATCAGGTCGGGCCTCGAGATGCGCCCTGAGCCTTCGACAGTCTTTTGCTCGTAAAAATCGCAGTGGTTGAGGAGCCCTGCCAGTTCAACGACTCTGCGTAAATGGAGCTGCCCCCACGACCCGCGCGTTGTGGGCGATTTGAGCGCGCTCGCCAGCTGCGCCGTCTCAAACCGAAGCGCTTTTTCGGTATCAGACATCGACTCAATTTGCTTTGTGAGCGAGATGTAAGCGCCTTCCCGTTTTTTCTCGAGATCGCGTTGGTGGGTGTCGAGTTTCGCAAGTGACTCTTGGACAGGCTTCAACGTTTGGTCGATGGCCTTGTGGCGGTGCTCTAAATCGGCTTTGGCCCCTTCTTGGTACTCAGCTAAAAGGCGCTTTGTCTCGTCGATGAGAGAGCGCTTTGTCGTCTCTGTGACATCGAGCGACATGAGCCGAAACGCGTCGCGCAGCTCCTTCTGAATCGAGGCAAGGCGCCCCTGCAGAAAAAATATGACGATAGCGCCAAAGGCCACCGCAATGAGTAAAAACCATTCAAGATTCATCGCCATCGAAATCGTCGGGCTCCGGTTCAAATTCTTCTAAAGTTTTCGAGGTCTTCCCCGCAAAGACGCGCACTGTTGCCAAACAGAGGGCAATCCCAATGTAGAGCCACGATGCTAACGCCAAAATCAGGGCAAAGAAGTACAGGATGCCGTACAAGACAAAGACGGCTGCGAGGACGGTGCAAAAAGCTAGGTGAAATGACAAGATGCGAAAACGGAGCACTTTGAGACTCGGAAATTTGAGGCGGCACACCATGAGATATCCGAGAATAATCATCACGGAGGTGAGCCAAATCGCTCGATCGGCAGGGTTGATTTCCATCCATCGGTTGACGATCGGCGATAGCAAAAACAGGTTCGCCGAGACCGCCGCAGCAGCAGCGGCTGGGATCGGCAGCCCTGTGAAGTGCTTTTTCTCAGCCGCTTCGAGCTCTGCATTCCCTTTGGCCTGCGTTGCTTTGACATTGAAACGGACGAGGCGAAGGACGCCACAGAGAGAGTAAATCATCGCGCCGCTTGCCGCAAAAAACGAAAGCATCGTGCCGGGCTCTAAGGACAATGTTTTGAGCATGAGGACGGCTGGTGCAACCCCAAACGAAATCGCATCGGCCAGTGTGTCAAAGACAAAGCCAAACTCGCTCTCGGCATGGATCGCTCGCGCAAGCGCCCCGTCGATAAAATCAGCAAGCGCCGCGACGAGCAAGAGAAGTGCCGATGTCTGAACGACATCGAAGTCGCTTTGACCGGGCTCGAGCATGTTGACCTTGAAAATAACGAAAAGACCACACGCAAGGCCAAATGCTGTGACAATATTGGGGACTAGATACGCTCTCTTCACATACCAGATTGTACCACTTGGGCCCGCTAGAAACAAAGAAAACACCGATCTCACTGATGTTCAACGACAACGCGGCGCATTCGTTTTTTCCTGGACACGAAAGTACAAAACACAATATATAGTGTGTAGAGATCAGTTCCTCATACAACATGTAGTAGAGCTAAGGAGAATCCGATGAAACAAAAACCCGCCGATACAACCGCCTCGTTTTTAGAAGAAGCGCCAATTCGTTCTAAAAAGAAAGAACTTGTAAAAGAGACAAACTACACAGTTGTAAAACGAAACGGAACCATCGTCCCTTTTAAGCGCGAAAGGATTCAAAGGGCAATCGAAGCGGCGTTCCGAGACACGAAAAAGATACCGAGCCCAACGGTGCTGGAGCGCGATTTACACGAGACAATCGGCCGGATGACCGATCTAGTCGTGAAGCAGATTCTGTTGCTCGCCTCGAAGGGGGCGTCGCTCACTGTCGAAGGCATCCAAGACGTTGTCGAAGTGACTTTGATGAAAAACGGTCACCACGACGTAGCGCGCGACTACATCATTTATCGAGATAGCCGCAAAGAGGCGAGAGAAAATAGTGTTCTGCACCTGAAGATCTACCGCAGAGACAAGACAACACCAGCCCGTTTTAACCCGATGAAGATCGCAGCCTCAATCGAGCGCGCCTTCCGAAGAGCCAGAGCCATTGAGGAGCAATCGCCCGACGAAGTGGTGGGTGCGGTCAACTTGCTCACAAAAAAAATCGTCCAAGAAATGAGCGAACTTGCGAACAAGGGCGATATTTTGTACATCGACATGATCGAAGATCGCGTTGAGCGAGAATTGATGGCCGAGAGGTTTTACGACGTCGCCAAGCATTTCATTTTGTATCGCGCCGAAAAAGTGAAAGCTGCGCCCTCAGCTCCAGCCCCCATCCATGACGAGGGCACACCGATTCGGCAATTTGAGGTGGCCACATCGGATCGCTCGAGCATCATGATCACCGAGATCATGCTGAAAAGCAAACTGTCCCACGCGTGCCGAGATTTAGAAGGTCTTGTATCGGTCGATGAGCTCTTGGAAACGGCGATTTCTCAATACTATGTCGGCATGAAAGAAAACGAGGTGGATCTGGCCAATATTTTCGCTGCCAAATCGAAGATCGAAAAAGAGCCTGCCTATGCGCAGGTTGCATCGCGCCTACTTCTCGACATCTTGTACCGAGAAACTGTCGGCTTATCTGCCTCTGACACAAGTTTAGATAAAGCACATAGGCTCTACTTCAAAAAGTATGTGAAGACAGCGATTTCACAAGAGCGCCTCTCACCAAAACTGCTCGACTTTGACCTCGAGACTCTCGGCAATGCAATGGATCTCAAGCGAGATGATTTGTTCCGTTATCTGGGGCTCCAGACGCTCTACGATCGCTACTTTATCCACCACGAGCAAAGGCGCCTTGAGACGCCCCAGATTTTCTGGATGCGCGTTGCGATGGGGCTTGCCCTTGGAGAGGGAGACGACAAAAACGCAAGGGCCATTGAATTTTACAACCTGTTGTCGTCGTTCCTCTTCACCTCAGCGACCCCTACGCTATTTAACTCAGGCACCACCCACTCGCAGCTCAGCTCCTGCTATCTGTCGACCGTGATGGATGATCTGCACCACATCTTCAAGGTCGTCGCCGACGACGCCCAACTCTCTAAATGGGCGGGCGGTATCGGCAATGACTGGACGAATGTGCGCGCTACCGGCTCCCATATTAAAGGGACCAACGGCTCATCCCAAGGCGTCATCCCCTTCCTCAAAGTAGCCAACGACACCGCCGTTGCGGTCAACCAATGCTTTGCCCCCGATACGCTGATCTACACAGCGCGCGGCATTGTCCCCATCTCGAATGTTAAGGTCAAAGACCTTGTCTTAGGCGTCAGCGGCACCTATCGAGAGGTACTAGAAACCTACGCCTATAACAACCAAAAAGACCCCATGGTCACGATTAATACGGAGCACAGCCTAACGCCCTGTACTGTTACAGCAGGCCACCCGCTGCTCGCTATGCGCGATGAAAAGCAAGAATGGATCGAGGCAGGCATGCTCCGTGAGGGCGACTGCGTCGCCCAAGTGATTCCACAAGAGACTGTCGGATTGGAAGGTTTTGGGGAAGATGACGCCAGGTTCTACGGTATACTGCTCAGCTGTGGCAGGCTATCTGAAGACGGATCGGAGTGGAGCGTTGCGGGAGGGCCCCATTGCGAGTTCGTCCGGAACTATTTATCGGACAGAGGCGTGGCATTGAGAGAGACTGATAAGATCCATTGGTCTGTTGAGTCAGTCGTCGCAAAAGATGCGACGACAGGAACGTCGGTTGAGATTGCTGGGTTCTGGGGTAGGGATGCTGTCTATGATGAGTCCGGCGCGAAAAGGATCGCGCCGCAGATGATGCATCTACCTAAGAATCAAGCTCTTGCTATGATTGAAGGCTTTTTCGAGCCGCGCGATAGCGCGGCTCAAGAGGGAGTTCTTCTCGAAGGCATACGCTATCAACGCCTCAGAGTGGCACATACAGATCGTTACCTCTTCAACCGAGTCACTAAAATCCAAAACGCGCCTATCTCACCGTTTGTCTACGATCTCAAGGTAGAAGGCGATGAGTCCTACATGACGACATCAGGGCTTGCTCATAACGGCGGCAAAAGGAAGGGCGCGATGTGTGCGTATCTTGAAACATGGCATCTTGACATCGAAGACTTTTTGGAACTGCGTAAAAACACAGGTGACGAGCGGCGCCGCACGCACGACATGAACACAGCCAACTGGATTCCCGATCTATTTATGAAGCGGGTCAAAGAAGGTGGCCAGTGGACTCTCTTTAGTCCCAGCGACGTCTCCGATCTCCACGATCTCTATGGCGCTGCCTTTGAAAAACGGTACACGCACTACGAACAACTGGCCGATTCGGGCAAAATGAAGCTCTTTAAACGGATCGAAGCATTGCAGCTATGGCGCAAAATGCTGAGCATGCTCTTTGAAACAGGCCATCCTTGGATCACGTTCAAAGATCCGTCCAACATCCGCTCGCCACAAGATCATGTAGGCGTTGTCCACTCATCAAACCTTTGCACCGAGATTCTGCTCAACACCTCGGTGGAAGAAACAGCCGTGTGCAACCTCGGCTCGATCAATCTCACCACCCACGTCACCGAAAAAGGGCTCGATGAGGCAAAACTCGCAGCGACCATCCGCACCGCGGTCAGGATGCTCGACAACGTGATCGACATCAACTTCTATCCCACCCAAGAAGCGGCAAAATCGAACTTGCGCCATCGTCCGATCGGCCTTGGACTGATGGGTTTTCAAGACGCTTTGTACATCCAAAACATCAGCTACGCCAGCCATGAAGCTGTCCAATTTGCCGACAAAAGCATGGAGATGATTTCATACTACGCCATCTTGGCCTCTGCTGAACTAGCCAAGGAGCGGGGCGCCTACTCGACCTACAAAGGATCGAAATGGGAGCGTGGCTTCCTACCGATCGACACCATTGCCCTGCTTGAAAAAGAAAGGGGCTGTCCTGTCGAAGTCGATCGATCACAGACGATGGATTGGAGCGTTGCGAGAGCCGCTGTCGCCAAACACGGCATGCGCAACTCGAACGTGATGGCGATTGCGCCGACGGCAACCATCGGCAACATCATCGGCGTGACCCCTTCGATTGAGCCTAACTACAAACACCTCTTCGTCAAATCGAATCTCTCGGGAGAGTTCACGATTGCGAACCCCTATCTCGTCGACAAGCTCAAAGAAGCGGGTCTGTGGGACGAAGAGATGATCGACGATTTGAAATACTTCGACGGATCGATCCGCGAAATTGAACGCATTCCGGCAGAGATCAAGACGCTCTTTTTGACCGCTTTTGAGATTGAGCCTGAGTGGATTATCGAGTGTGGAGCACGGCGCCAAAAGTGGCTTGACATGGGCCAATCGCTCAACTTGTATCTCGCTGAACCCAGCGGTAAAAAACTACACCAAATGTATGTGTTTGCCTGGGACAAAGGGTTGAAAACGACCTACTACCTCAGGTCACTCGGCGCCACCCAAATTGAGAAGTCGTCGATCGATATCAACAAGCGCGGTTTGCAACCTCGTTGGATGAAAAACAAATCCGCTTCGAGCAATGTCGCCGTTGTTCGAGAAGAACCCAAAGCGTGCAAGCTCGGCGAAGCTTGCGAAAGCTGCCAATAGGAGACCTGGATGAACAAACGAGTCGATGTCAGTAAAAAGCGATTAATCAACTGCCACACTGTCGATGTGAACCAACTGATGCCTCTAAAGTACAAGTGGGCATGGGAGCACTATCTCAACGGGTGCGCCAACCACTGGATGCCGAATGAAGTGCCGATGGGCAAAGACATCGAGCTGTGGAAGTCGTCGTCTCTTGCGGACGATGAGAGACGCGTCATCATGCGCAACCTCGGTTTCTTCTCAACCGCAGAGAGCTTGGTCGGCAACAACATCGTCCTTGCGATCTTCCGCCATGTGACAAACCCCGAAGCGCGCCAATATTTGCTGCGCCAAGGATTCGAAGAGGCGATCCATACCCACGCGTTTCTCTATATCGTTGAATCGTTGACCTTGGATCATGGCGAAGTGTTCAACATGTACAATGA
>JBDKJI010000062.1:0-3238 GCA_039796655.1 Chlamydiota bacterium
CAAGTTGTTGACAAGCGTTGTCTTATCCATGGCGATGCCTTATGTGTGTTTGGTAAGCGAGGTAAGGATTCCACATCATGCCAGTTGCACTCATTGCTACATCGACGCCTTCTTGAAAGAAGGCGTCGAAGTGCTCTGGGACCATGATGCCCCCGCAGCCAATCAGCGTCAACCCAAGTTTTTCTTCATCGATGATCGCGCGCGCCGATCGAATGAAGCCGAGCGCTTCTTCACGGATCATCGCCCCGCAAACGCCCGATGTTATCCGCCCTCCGGTAAGGGCGGGCACGCCGCTCTGATCGATGATGCGCATGGAAATGGTGTTGATTCCGGCGACCCCTTGAGCGCCGCCGCGGGCGGCGGCGATGAGCGATTTACGCATCGCAGCTTCGTTTGGGAACAGGCCCATTTTGAGAATCAAAGGCGTCGGAGCGATCGCTGTAGCGATCGCTCGGGTAAATCTGGCAACGCTGTCTGCGCTCATGTAGAGGCACCCCTCGTGCTTGCCCGCGTTGGGGCATGAAAAATTGGCCTCGATGATTTTTGCTCCGGCCGATTTAGCAAAGCGCGCTGTGGTGACAAAGTCTTCTAAGAAGCCCTCTTTTTGATCGGGACTGCCGACGACGGAGACGATCATCACTTGCCCTTCCCGAAGCGATGCATTGGCTTTGGCAATGTCATGAAGCAAGTAGTCAAGTGAACGAGACGGCATCCCAAATGAGTTTGTGATAGAGAGCTCTTCGATCGAGTCCGGCGCCGCTTCGCGACGCCGAGCAACGTCTGTAGACGGTTCGACGAAGACGATGTTTGGCATGGGATTACCGGCGTAAGCAAAACTGCGGATTGTTTTGTACGTGACGATATCGAAGCCGAGGCGGCCTGCGAGATCAATCCATGCCGCGTTCAAAAGAGGTCCTGCTGGCACGCCGATCAAGGAAGAGACGGCGTGTCCCAAAAAGCTCTTTGTCGCCGGGCGCTCTATTGCAGGAATCTCGCCGTCAAAAAAGGGGCCCTCATCTGCATTTTCGAGATACGTCTTGTTTACGTCGTAGATTCCTTTCACATGGCCTCCACGTCAAATGTTTGGCCGCGCAGCACAGTATAACGAGGCCATCCTTGCAAAGACCACCCATCGTAAGGAGTCCAGCCTGCTTTTGTCGCAAGGTGTTTTGGGTCGACAGTTTTGACTCGGTTGAGATCAACCCAAACGACGTCGTCGTTTTCGGGTAGGCGAAAAATGGCTCGCGGATTGTGGTAGGTGAGAGACGCAATCGTTTCGAGGCTGATGCGCCCTTGGTTATGGGCGTTCAGAAGGAGGGCTAAATAGACCTCGATCGACGGAAAGCCTGAGGGCGCTTTGCCATAGGGCATCGCCTTTTCTGCGCGTGTGTGGGGCGCGTGGTCGGTGCCAATGGTATCGATGGTCCCATCTTCGATCCCGTGCCAGAGGGCGGCTTGGTCGCGCCTTGAGCGCAGAGGTGGGTTGACAAGGGCAAACGAGCCGAGCTTGGCATAGAACGTATCGTCGAGGAACAAGTGGTGCGGCGTCGCTTCGGCGTAGATCGGCAGGCCCTCGCTTTTGGCTTTTCTGATCAAGTTGAGCTCGCCTTCCGTGCTCACGTGGGCAATGTAGAGACGAGCGCCACTTGTTTGAGCCATGCCGATTGCTTCCGCGACGGCTCGCATCGCCACTTCGGGCGAGCGGATTTGGCTGTGGCAAGCAGGATTGTTTGGATCAAAATAGCGCCGAGTCCTCTCGGCGATCAACGCCTCATCTTCGGCGTGGACAACGACGAGGACGTTGTTTTTGGCAGCGAGGCGAAACGCCTCGGCCAAACTCTCGCGGTCGCACATCGTGAGACCTCCTGTGGAAGAGCCCATGTAGATCTTTAACGCGGCAATCTCTCCGCGAGCTACCTCGATTTGATCGAGGTGCTCGCTCTCTGCACCGAGATACAGGCCGTAGCGCAAGGGAATGCCCACCTGCCCAAGCGCCTCATCGATCAGAGCCTTCTTCTTGTAAAGCTGCTTTACATTTGTGCAAGCTGGGGTATTGTTCGGCATATCGAGGACTGTGGTGACGCCCCCTTTGATGGCCGCCCTTGCTGCCGTTTCCCATGTTTCTTTGTGTTCGGCTCCGGGGGTGCGAAAATGGACGTGGGGGTCAATCAGAGCATGTAGCTTAATCTCAGCCATAGACTACGTCTCTAGCAAATGATGACTCGCAGTGGCGGCATTGCAGCACAACCATGCCTCGCTCGAGTCCGACAAAGAAGTGGGTCTCGATGGGTTCTGCGCGGGTGACACACGAACGGTTGTAACATACAAGGGTGCCTACAACTTGCTTTGGCATCGAGACACTTACTTTGTCGATCACTTTGTATGCGTCAATCGTGCTGATTGTGGCGCGCGGGGCAAAGAGCGAAATGATGGTTAGCTCTTTTGGTGTAAGGGGCCCCCCTTCGAACTTAATCAAGTCCTTGCGCCCCATTGAAGCGCTTTCGAGGTTGAGGCCGACGGTGACAGGGCAGCCTCGTTCGGCGAGTTTGAGGTGAAGGGCTAGGCGCAGCCCCTGCCCCTTATCGATGTGATCAATCACGGTCCCTTTACGGATCGCTGCCACAGTTCGCTCCATCAGTGCGCCCTCAATATCGTTTCTAATAACGCCATCCGTATGGGCACCGCGAGTGCGGCTTGCTCGAAGTAGTAGGCGAAGTGAGTTTGATCGATCGCCGTGTCGATTTCATCGACACGGGGGAGCGGGTGTAAGATTCGAAGGTGTGGTTTGGCGATATCTAACTGTTGCAATGTCAATCGACATGGGTGAGCTCTAGTACGCTCATCGTTGCGTTCCTTTTGTAATCGCGTCATATACAAAACATCAATCTTTCCAATCACATCGCCGAGCGATGTGTGGAATGAAAATTTAATCCCCTGTTTTTTCAGCGCCGCGAGCAATGCGTCGGGGAGCGATAGATCGTCTGTTGAGACGAAGTACAAACGGGGCTGATAGTAGGTCAAAGCTCCGATGAGCGAGTGGGCGGTTCTGGCAAACTTCAGATCGCCCGCGATGGCAATGTGCAAATCGTTGAGTCTGCCTTGGCAAGTTTGGATCGCGAGAAGGTCGATGAGCGTTTGCGTTGGGTGTTGGTTAGCGCCATCGCCGCCGTTGATCACAGGCTTACTGCACGCGTCGGCTGCGACTCTGGCGGAGCCTTCCATCGGATGGCGGATGATA
>JBDKJI010000063.1:0-2888 GCA_039796655.1 Chlamydiota bacterium
ACCACATATCGTAGTGAATCACGGTGTCCGCCCCGACAAGGTTTAGACCTGTTCCACCCGCTTTGAGCGACACTAAGAAAACGGGAATACGCGCATCTTCGTTGAATTCTTTGACAATCTCAAGCCGGTTTTTCGTCGTGCCATCGAGATAGGCAAACGGAATCCCCCGCTCGATAAAATCATCGCGCATGATCTGCAACATTTTTGTGTACTGGCTAAAGATTACCGTTTTGTGATTGCCCTCGACCAGCGTCTGCAGAAGTTCAAGTAGCATGTCGTACTTGGCCGAATCGCCAATTTCTGCCTTTTCTTTGGCAAAGATCGCCGGGTGGCAACAGATTTGTTTGAGGCGGGTCAAGGTCGCAAGGACGTGGATTTGCACCTTGTCAAAGCCGTCCCGCTCGACGAGTTTCACAAGCTCGTCGCGCGCCGTCTCGGCATAGGAGCGGTATAGGTCGAGCTGCACATCGGAGAGCTGGCAGTGGTAGACGATCTCCGACACAGGTGGCAAATCTTTGAGCACATCGCTTTTCATCCGGCGTAAAATAAAGGGAGACACTTTTCTTCGCAGATATTCGATGTTCTCTGCATGGAGGGCGCCTGAGGTGCGGATGTATTTTTCCATGAACCTCTCATAAGTGCCCAAAAAGGCGGGCATGAGAAAGTCCATCAAGCTCCACAATTCTTCGAGAGAATTTTCGATCGGAGTCCCCGTTAAAATCAGGCGGTGCGCCGCCTGAATCATCTTGACCGATTTCGCATTGCGAGTGCCTCGGTTCTTGATATGCTGCGCCTCATCGAGCACTGCGTAGCTAATTGCCATCTCCGCATACGTCTCCACATCTTTTTGGAGTAGCGTATACGAAGTGATGATCACATCAAAATCCTTCACCTTCGCAAGGAGCTTTTTCCTTTGGCTCGGAATCCCGTCGATCACAATCGCTTTGAGTTTGGGATTGAACTTATGGATCTCTTCTTTCCAGTTATACAAAAGCGATGTCGGGCACACGATCAACGAGTGGGACTTCGGATGAGCGTTGTGATGCTGCGTGATGGCGGTGATTGCCTGCACAGTTTTGCCCAGCCCCATGTCATCGGCCAAAATCCCGTTCAAATACATCAGGCGCAGCCTTTCAAGCCAGTGGACCCCCTCGATCTGGTAAGGCCTCAGCGTTGCCGCCACTTCGCTGGGTACCGCAGATGCGGCAAGCCTAACCTCGCCAAGCATCTGGCTGCGGATTTCGAGAAGCCTCTTCGACATGACAAACTGTACAGGGAGCCCCTTGAACGCCTCGGGATCAATCGTCACAAGGTTCCAAAGCGGCTTGGCCTCTTTATGATCATCGAGCTTTTTAATCCCCACCTCATCGAAGAGTTGCACGAGCCTGCCCATCTTCTCAAGATCGAGCACTAAAATCTTCGAAAAACGACTTGTGCTTTCTTTAGATCTCGACTTAGCTAAGTCCAGCTCAAGATACGAACGGCGTGCAGCAACGCACTCCCACAAGAGCTCTAGTTTAACACCCTTTAAAGCGCCATCGACCTTCAGGTCGATATCATAATATCCCACCGTACTCGACGCATCTAAATTCAGATGGAACTTCGTCTCGTCGTACAAGAACTGATCGAGCAGATTTTGCGGGCAATCAAACTGCACTTTACCTTGATTACGCGGGATCGTCCCCGTCATAAATTCGACAATTTTTTTCTCTGTCTTCGCTAAAAATGTCCCCGTCTGCGGGTTGACGACAAAATCTTGAAACAAATCGTCGCTGATCTTTTGCTCTTCGACCAAGTTTCTCGCCAAAATCCCCGGCTCCTGGACAAACGAGGCGATCTCGTCATAGCGCAAACCAGAACTTGCTGCGGCAATCTCCTTACCGTCGTACGTGAAGTAGAGGGCCGCCTCCAATTCACCGTCAAGATATGATAAGTGGCAACGCGCCGCAAGCGAGCCTGCATAGGGTAGCGTCGTAAACTTCTCAATCACTTGAATATTGGCAATCTCTCCAAAGCGCTTCAGCTCCGGCAACGCATTTTCAACAAACGTCCCAAATAAAGGCTCTGGGATCGTCATTTCCCGAAGAGGCGTCAAGTTGAGAAGATGCGTCCGTTTGATGTGGGGTGGGAACCGATAGTATGTATCTTGAAATAACATACCCGGCATAGCGCATTCAAACAAAACCGCATCATCGACATTCAACGTCGACTCGACGACCATAAGCTGCGGTTTGACGAGCAACTTCGCTCCCGGCGGCTCGATATACTCCACAAAAAATCGAATCTGCGCTGAGCGAGGCGCATAACGTAAAGGCGTCTCCAGCGTACCGAGATACAAACAAGGCAACACACCGAGCTCTTCTTCAAGATCTTTGAACCCTCTCGGTCCCGCATGCTGCAAAGCAAACTCATGTGCTTTCGCGAGCATCAAACCAAACACCTCAGGATCAAGCTGCGCGATCCTGTGAGCCCGTTCATTTTGTCCCACTTCTTGAAAGCGCGCGTGGTCCAAAATCTGCTGTAAAAGCCACCCACCCGCTTCCGTAAAACTTTTGAGCGAAAACAAAAGGCGCCGTCCCGCAACAAAAAGTGGCTCTTCGTAACGCACCGCATCCAAAAACGCTTTGAGCTGCGAAATTTGTAAAGGTTTAGAGCGTCCTGGCAGTCGTAGCGCCAACTGGAACTCGACTTTGCCCCTCTTCTCTCCCTGTTGCACGGACTGAGGATTAAAAATAACGGCTAGCTCCGCTTGAGCCAACACACTTGCCTCCTCAGGCAAGAAAAAGGGCGACTCCGATAAAATCCTCGACGACGTAGCATACTCTTGAAGCACCTGCTTTTGGTAGCGTGCATCTTGCTTAACCACCTCTTTCGTCTCGGCCACCTTG
>JBDKJI010000064.1:0-2891 GCA_039796655.1 Chlamydiota bacterium
GAGAGCCTCATTCCGACTAGCCGCAAAATTTTGCCACGCCCTTTCGTGGAGTTCGCCTGGTATGTTGGATAGGTATTCCGTGATGATCTGTTTTGTTGTGTCGGTGGAGCCCGTATCGACAATAACCCAGGAATCGATGAGAGGACGTACCGACTCGAGACAGCGCAGGATAACTCTGCTCTCGTCTTTGACAATCATGTTCAGACAGATTGTCGGATGAGCCCACAGCAGGACAGGTAGCAAAAAGGCAACGAATTTAGAGAACATATCGGAAAATGCTAAGGAAAATATTTATTTTTTGCAAAGGATTTATCTTAAGCTGATTTCTCTTTGATGGTTATCTCTTTGATTTTCTGTCCTAGTTTTGCGCCAAACTCTTTTCGCACTTTTAGCATCTCGTCATCCGAGACATTTCCGCTTGGATATAGGGACATCATTGTCCAAGTCAAAGCCATTGTTTTGGGATCTACAGCGACTACCTGTTCGTGAGAATGGAACACTGTTTGTCCAATAGCCGGATCATCTTGTGTGTAGACGATGACTTCACATCCAGGATGAGCCTCCTTAATCACTTCTGTTAAGGCTTTTCTGACAACGCCAATATTGTGAATCTCACTGGAGTTTAGGCCGTATACCTTTTCAGTATGTCTTTTCGGCAAAACTAAGAAGCAAGAACCGGGTTTAGCCCCTTTACGCATATTGTAAAAAACGTTCACATCTTCATATTCGTGAACCAGTTGTCGTTCAATCACGACTGCCTCGCAGAAGGCACATTTTGTAACAGTGACAGGCTTGACTGTTTCGGGCACTTGGCTAGGCATTCTGGCTTCAAAAGGAGGGGCATTTGAAATTCGAGCCCCTGCACCTTGGAAAATCTCAACTAATTGACGGTGTAAGACCTCTTCTGCCTCTGCTTGATGAGATTCCTTTCTGGTGTAAGGAAACTCGATTCGTGTATTGCTTTCGGCAAGAGGATGCTGTTGCTTTTGAAAAGCTGCCTGCCAGAACATGGCTTGTTGGAGAACACTTTCTTTACTCATTCTATAGGGCACGGGAGAAATATTTGCCCCTCGGAAAAGAACATATCGGTTGCAGTCCATCTTGTCGACGATGTTCTTGACGTCGCTAAAACCAGGAAGATGGGGGATGAGTTCCACTACACAGCGGCCTAAATGACCGTCCTGTGGGGTATCGAATTGAGCGATCACAAATCCTTGGATATCAATAGTTTTATAAATTTCCGCAACCTTTTTAATAGTAGCGAACAGCTCAGCGTTTTCTTCTTCAGTGATGTCAGAGAAACCTTTGATATTTCTTCGGTTAAAGGCAATCGTCAAATGGTGGGGTACACGAGGGGTTTCTGGAGAAAATACGGTGAGCGCTCTTGTATGATAAACTTCTGTTTTTAGTAAGTTGCCAACACCTGGGTTGTGCAAAGGATAGACATCTGCTGCCGTGACTGATGCATCGACTTCAAAATTTAAGCCCTTCGAGGAGGTAGCTGCGGCAACTCGACCTAACACCTCTTCTATGCCAAGTGGGTTCAAAGCCTTTTCTAAGGCCTCTTTGGTCGGAAAAGCCACCGTGGTGCCAGCTTTAGAAGCATCTGCTGATCCATGATCGTTAGCCCAGAGAGAAGTAGCCAGGCCTCCAGCAAGTAAGGCTAAGAGTCCAATTGTTCCTGCTTTTTTCATCTTGTTGAGACTCTTTGTTTAATACCCCTCGTGATTGAAAAATTGGTTTCTGGCGACGTCGGCTTTGCTTTCAATTTTTCATCTTCATTCGCGGCATGCTCTAGAGCATGGCCGCTCACTCCAGACTGAAAAATTGAAGCAGCCTCCTTGCCCGTTTCCCAATTTTTCAATCCCTCTGGGTATAGATAGCTTTCAGCCAATCTATGCAAAGTGATGTACTGACCAAACTTCGCTACGCTGTGCGCTCTTTGCAGGGAGAGGCGATATACGATCTCTTCAATACTGAAAGGCTCTCCACGGTCAATGGCATCCACAACCGCTAGCGCAGCGATAAATGTCCCCGTTCGACCTACCCCTGCACTGCAATGAACTGTAAGTAAGCCGTTGTTTTTCTTAAGACCGTTTCGAATCTGTAGAGCAAGGGCTAGCAGTTCTTTAGGATCAACACCATGATGGTCTCTCCAATGATCCATATGGAATGTCTGAACAGAATGAACTCCTTTATCTGTCGGGACATTTAAATAGGTGTTGCCATTGGATTCAGTGATGAGCCCATCCCAGTAGGGATGGCATTTTTTTGTCCAAGCCTCATAAGAACCAGTCAATCGAACCAGGTGGGTAACATGCTGAGTTGCTAAAAACTTAAAGAAGGCGGGGATATCTTTTGATCGAGGCCCTTCGCAGGCAATGCAGTAGTTGTCTCCTAAGGAAATCGTACTGGCGTTGTAGTAAGGCACGGTGTTGTTATAGGCAAAAGCTACACACCCAGGGGCTCTGATGAGATCTGCGGCAATTAAATCCTCCGCATACTCATACCCAGCCGTTGTCCACATGAAGCTGCGGGTTTTATGCAAATCTTCAAATTCTTCCTTGAGGGCTTGGTCTGTTTTCCCTGGTTGAAACAGCTTGAATTCTCGATTTGCTTGGAAAGCTTTCCACAGATTTTCAGCCTGCTCTCTAGCGGATATGAATTGTCCGCTAATCTCATAGAGAGAGTTAAATGAAGGCTCAGCGTGAGCCATCAAGCTTTGGTTGGCGCTCAGTGGGAAAGTAGCACAGAAAATAGGGAGAATGACGGTTCCTGACAATAGCAACAATCCTATTTTTTTTATTTGCATAGGAGATTCTCCTTATTATCCTCGGTAAGGAAGGCATTTTCCTTGAAGGCACTATTTTTTTCAATCGCTTAAACCCGTT
>JBDKJI010000065.1:0-5950 GCA_039796655.1 Chlamydiota bacterium
AAAACAGAGGGCGGAATCCGAAATCGGATGTTGGCCATGAAGGGGAATGCCCAGCGGAAAGAGCCTGTCTTGAAAAAGTCATAGACGGGCTGGAAGCTGAGGCTCGTTAATACTTTGGCAATGGTCTTTTCAAGAGGGTTGCCGGTCTCGGTATCGAATTTAAGCCACTGGTGCGTCACGCCGATGGTTTGCCTGGGCGCATGCGCGCGAGCATATTCGGTGAGCTTGCAGTGCGCGATCAACATGTGCATGGTAGTGAGCCCCGCTGCATGGACGCGGGCACGGGTCGATGAGCCTTCGGGGATGTCGGTCGGGAATACTTCTCGCATGCGTTGGAAGCCGAGGACGCCAAGCTCGTTGAAGGACCACCATTCACGCACATCGGGGAATGTAGTGAGCATCTGTTTAGCAAAACGGAGATAGAGATCGACGTTGTCAAGGCGCTGGAAGCCGCCTTGATTGATGAACCACTGAGGTAGGACGAAGTGGTTCAATGTAACAGATGGCTCGATACCGTTTTCTTCGAGCTTGCGGATGAAGGTGCGGTAGAGTTCGATGGCGTGCTCGTCATATTGGCCGGGTTCGGGCTCAATTACAGACCACTCGAGGGAGAAACGGTGCGCATTGGCGTTTTGCTCTTTGAGCATCGCAATGTATGGGTCGGGGTTGGTCAAAATGTCAATAAAGAAGTCGCGGTAGTCAAACCCTTCTGGGTGGATTACGTGGCGTGGGTTGTCCATCCACTGATCCCAGTCGGCGCGTCCTCGGAGACCTGGTGTTGCACTGTAGCGCGTCCCTACGCCTGATGTTTGGAAGAGGGAGCAGGCGTAGCCGCGCTTGTCTGGAGGCCAGGAGGGTGGTGGCGGCTGAATATCGGGGGTGGGTTTGGGCGCTTGCCGTTTGCGTAGTACGCAGGCTGTGAAATCGTAGGCGAGGGTGAGGGGCGAGATCGCGAGGGAGAGAAAAAAACAAAAGACTTGTTTCACAAAGTGCGCCACTTTGCGGGCTGTATTGTAGGTGTGGACGGTGGAGTTGCCGTCATTCCAGTCGACGGTGATGGGAGGTGGGAGTAGGGAGTTGGTGAGGTTCCTAAGTGTGATGGAGCTCATAAGCGCGCACAGTTTATACAAATGGATCAAATTGTGGTAGAATGCCTCCTTTTTATGGCAGTCATAGGCGTTGGGTATAGTGAAGGGGTAGAAAGGCGTTTGCTGGAGGCGTCATCGGTGTGTGCTGAGCCGTTTTGCAAACTGTATGAGTGGTTCAGATATCGTCTGATTGCCCCCTTAAGGCCGGGGCTATTCAATCAGGCGGCGACAAAGACAAAAGAGGTGGCGATTCGGATTTTTGTGGGGCTTGGACTTTTGTTTACGGCCATTGTAGGTAGGGCCTATGTATCAATTGTCAGCTGCGCGCTCCTAGGGCTTGCTCTTTTGAGTCGCTTGCTGCGTTCGGTGGGCTTTTTCGTGCAGAAAAAAGGTTTTACGTATGTGCGGGGCGAGGCTGAGGAGATTGAGTTGCACAACTCGCAGGCAAAGGTGTTGAGCTGGAATGTGTGCGGTGTTGGCGGCGGGATGTCCATCGATCATGGTGGCGTATTGCCGTGGCGACAGAGGGCAGCTGCCATCGTAGAGAAGATCGTGCAGGCGGACGCCGATGTGGTCGTGTTGCAAGAGATATATGATACCGAATTGGCCGAGCGGCTCATCAAAGAGTTAAAGGGGCATTACGCCCATTTTTTCATCCACATAGGGCCGAGTCATTTGGGCAGTGTCGGTGGCTTGATGGTATTCACCCGATGCGCAGTTTCTGATTTTACAAGTACTTCTTTCGGCAATAACTCTATCTGGCTGAATCGAACTTTTTGCGTTCTCGATGTAAAATCGTCAAGGCGTCAGCAGACGCCTTGTTTGCGGGTGGTGGGGACCCATTTGATCCACGACAGTGCGTCACATCGAGCAGAGCAAGTGGCTCAAATCGTCGATACCATTGCAAAGCGACATGTCCCGTTGCCGACAGTAGTCGTCGGCGATTGGAACATGGAGCGCGATGGCGAAGAGGGCGCTCCATTGCGGGGGCCATTTGAGCATGGATACAAGGCCGCACTGCCGACGCGCACGAACGAGATGCTCCGCAGGTGGAGCGGTGCAGAAGGGTGTACGCCTGGTGAAACGATCGATTATGTGTCAGTATTAAAGGGACCTCAAATGGCAACGATATCAGAGTGCCAGTTAGTGGAGGCGTTTGATGATCGCTTCGATCCGAACAGTGCCCTTTCGGATCATCACGGATTGATTGCTCAAGTTGCTTTTTAAATCATTGCAAGGCAAGCTCCGCTGCTGGTGGAGGCAGGGATGAGATGGATACTGTTGATTGTTTGTGCTGGGTCGACTCTGGCTGCACAACCTGTGTTTGTGGGGATTGCGGGAGGAACGGGGTGTGGTAAAACAACATTGGCCGAGCGCATCGTAGAGGCATTCCCTGACGATTGTGTTTTGATCAGCCAAGATTCGTATTACAAAGAACTCGGTCATTTGCCTTTGACTGATCGGGAAAAAACGAACTTCGACCACCCCGACTCGATCGATTTTGCTTTAATGCAGTCCCATTTACAAGCCTTAGCGCGAGGGACCGGCGTCGATGTCCCCGTCTACAATTTTCGCATTCACAATCGAGAATCTTATTCTACTACAGTGCGTCCGGCCAAGATTGTGTTGGTCGAGGGGATTTTGATTTTGTCGATCCCTGAGCTCAGAGATTTATTCGACATCAAGATCTTTATCGACGCGGATGACGATGTGCGCGTGCTGAGGCGGGTGGAAAGAGATATCATTGAGCGTGCTCGCGATTTCAAAAGCGTTCAGCGCCAATATTTGACGACTGTCAAACCAATGCACGATCTATTCGTCGAGCCGAGTAAACAATACGCCGATATTATCGTACCTCATGGGGGCAAAAATGGCGTTGCGCTCTCAATCATTTGCTCGAAGATGCACGACATTTTAAGTCAGAGGGAGCCCCAATGAATGGTTTAAACGGGTTGTACCAAATGTGGCTGTCGCGCGGGACAGTGATGCCGAGCGCTTCTCTAGCGTCTGCCATAATAAAGAATGAGCCGGTGATGACGATGATGGCATTATCCCGATAGTCTATCGCCCCATCGATAGCCTCTTGCACTGACGCGGTGATATTGTGCGACCCGTGAGAAAAAAAACGGGCGATTGCATCGGTGTTGGCTAGGCGTGGGTGGTTGGCCTTCGTGAGGGTGATCCGGGTTGCGGCTTGTTCGAGGAGCTTGGCGCATTCAGCGATGTCTTTGGAGGCCGAAAAAGCGGTGATGAAGTGGTACGGTTGATTAGGATAGCGATCTCGGAGCCGCTCGATTAGTCTTTGGATACCGTGGGGGTTATGGGCGACGTCGAGGATCACTTCTTTGCCTCGATATAAGGTTGGCTCGAATCGACAGGGTGGACGCGCTTGAAGCCCTTGCTCGATTTCTATGTCGCTTAAAGGAAAACGTCCTTGCAAAAGGCGTAGTGCCGCTTGCGCTGTATCTTGATTTTCTTTGTCGTAATCAAGGTGGCGGATCGTATTTTGATAGAAGGGGGCTCTTTTGTTTTTGGCGATCTCAAAGAGCGTGTCAGTCGGAGCGTCGGGGCCTACGACGACGGGAGTTCTGTCTTTGATGATGCCCCCCTTTTCACGGGCGATCTCTTCAAGGGTATTACCTAAGATCTCGACGTGGTCAAAGCCGATCGAGGTGATGATCGATACTTCGGGCTGCACGATATTTGTCGCATCAAAGCGTCCTCCAAGACCTGTCTCTATGATGGCAATGTCAACATTTTGTTCCCGGAAATAGAGGAACGCTACAAGCGTTGCCCACTCAAAAAAGGTCGCCGGAATCCGATGGAATGTTAGGATCGTCTGCACTTCTTCTTGATAGCGGCGTAAGACAAAGGGGGCGATTGGGATACCATCGATCTGGATCCTTTCGGCAAAGGCGCTGATGTGAGGCGAGGTGTAGAGGCCTGTCCGGTAGCCGCCGAGCGTTAGCGCGCGAGCCATCTTCGTGCAAACAGAGCCTTTGCCATTGGTCCCAGCCACATGGACAGTGGGATAACTTAGCTCAGGATGGTTGTAAAGTTGGACGAGCCTCTTTATAGTATCCAGACCTGGATTGACATACATTGAGGCAATCGATGATGCGTGCAACGGTCTACCTATCTTTTTTAGCAGCTCTTGGGGTTATCTCTTCGACACTATGCGCAAATGCACTGCCGCATATTGCAGATCACTTCCAAGCCCGCTTTTTGACCGCCCAGTTTACGATTTCTCTGTTTTTTATTGGTAGTGCTTTCGGTCAGATGGCGACGGGAGTGCTTTCGGATCGATGGGGGCAACGGCGGGTGTTGTCGGCCGGTCTTTTACTGTTTGTCGTGGCAAGCCTTGCGTGTGCGATGGCCGATTCGATGGCTTTATTGATTGGGTTTCGGATGCTTCAGGGGATGGGCAGCGCTGCTGGCCCTGTGATGGCGCGGGCGATTGCCGCGACGATCAGTGAAGAGCGCCGCTCGGCGCAAGTCCAGTCGTACAATGCCATCGGCATCGGTCTAGCTTCGATCAGCGCGATTATTGCGGGCGGCTTTTTGGTGGCTATCTCGTGGCGTTTGGCCTTTGTCTTGGCAGCTCTGATCGGTGGCGCTCTTTTTTGTTTCGCGTTTGCCGCTTTGAAAGCTGATCCATTGCCGCAAATAGGTCGACCCTGGCTTTTTGGTGCGCGGAGGGTGTGGGGCAACCGCCCTTTTTTGGTTCATACGGCGATCCATTCTCTCACTTATGGGCTGATGTATGGATACATCAGTTTATTTAGCCGATTTCTCAAAGAACTCTGGCCCGCGGTTACGAGTGGTGAAATTGCCTTGTATTCGGGTCTTATGATTGTCTGTTACATGGTGGGTGCGTGGGTCAGCTCACAGGGCGTGCTCCGCTTCGGTGTTCATCGTCTAGTCTACTCGGGCGTTATGATCCAATTGTGCGGCGGCGTTTTGCTCATTGCGGTACCATATCCGTTTGTGGGTCTTGTCTTTTTCAACTTTGCACTCGGGCTCATTTTGCCGATGACCTCTGCCGGAGCCTTGGCTGCCTTTCGCAGCGAAGGCGCCGGTACAGCGTCGGCTTTGCTCGGGCTCAGCTACAGGATCGGGGGTTCTGTCCTATGTTCCGCGATTTGCTATGCAGCGGTCCAACACTACTTCGGGTTCGGCCCTTGGATGATCGCCTTCAGCGCAGCGTCCTTGCTTTTACTATTCGCGGTAGAGCGTACGCCCCACCGCGCGGGCAATCAGGTCTAGTTCGTCTAGGAGGCGGGCGAATTCTTCGAGATTGATGGCCTGCGATCCGTCGCAAAGGGCGCTCTCAGGATCGTGATGCACTTCGATGAGAAGGCCATCAGCGCCGGCCGCAAGTGCCGCTTTGGCAAGGGGCGCCACGAAGTTTTTCTTGCCTGCCGCATGGCTCGGATCCGCAATGACAGGCAGATGCGTCCGTTCACGCAACACTGCAATGCTGCTGATATCGAGAGTCGCGCGTGTCGATGGTTCGAACGTCCGAATGCCCCGTTCGCATAGGATCACATTCGGATTGCCATGGCTCAAAATGTATTCGGCGCTCATGAGCCACTCGTCAATTGTCGAGCCGAAACCCCGTTTGAGAAGCACAGGCTTTGTAATGCGCCCCATTTCTTTCAGAAGTGGGAAGTGTTGCATATTACGCGCACCAATGCGGATAAGATCGACGTGGGCGGCCACAACATCGACATCGCGCACATCGAGCACTTCGGTCTCAATCGCAAGACCGTGTTTCTGTTGAGCTTGTTTGTGAAATGTAAGTCCTTGAGTGCCAAGCCCTTGGAATGAATAAGGAGACGTTCTTGGCTTGTAGGCCGAAC
>JBDKJI010000066.1:0-3376 GCA_039796655.1 Chlamydiota bacterium
GTGTTGTACGCGGGATTGAAAACAGAGAACTCGTTTTGGAAAAAACGACTCATCATGACAGCCGCTTTAAGTTTTGTTAATCACGTCCGCTATGCGGTGGCTGCCATACAACTTGGGCCCACCGATGGGCCCAATGATTTTGCTACGCTCTGGAGACGAGCCCACATCCACCCTTGCGCGGCAGCAGCTCTTTTTTGCCTCGTCCCAGCTTGGATCATAGCAATGTCTCAAAATCGTCCTCAGAAAGGATCGCCACAGAGAGCTTTTTCGCCTTGTCGTACTTAGAGCCGGGTTCTTCGCCGAGGAGTAGATAATCGGTCTTGCTACTCACAGAATTGGAGACATGCCCCCCTCTTTCCTTGATGAGGCGCATCGCCTCATCACGCGTGTGACGTGCGAGTGTTCCTGTAATCACAAACGTTTTGCCTGCAAATAGGTGGCCTGCAACCTTCCGCTTGGGCGCTTGGGGATGCACGCCCGCAGCTAAGAGACGTTGAAGCTCCGTAATATTTTGAGCGCTGCGGAAATACGCAAAAATAGCCTCCGCAGTCTTCTCACCGATCCCTTCCATGCCCGCCAACTCTTCTTTGCCCATGGCAATCAGTGCATCAATTGTGTGCGCTCTTTCAGCCAATAGTTCAGCTGTCTCTCTACCGACATATTTGATGCCGAGCCCCATGATGAATTGCGCAAGGGTCGGCTTGCGCGATGCATTGATGCTCGTCAGAAGATTCTGGATCGATTTTTCCTTAAATCCCTCTAGCTGAGATAGATCTGTTTCAGTAAGGCGATAAATATCAGAGGGCGTCTCAACCAGGCCGTGATCAACGAGGAGGGCCGCGACCTTTTCGCCAAGGTGCTCGATGTCCATAGCGTGTTTGGATGCGAAGTATTGGATTCTACGGACACGCTGTCCTTCGCAGGTGGGATTGGGGCAACGCACAGCGACTTCGCCTTCTCGGTGGACAAGCGCTGTGTGGCACGCGGGGCATGCCTTCGGCATGCGCCACGGATGGCTCGATGAGGGGCGTTTTGCATAGTCGACGCTGACCACTTTCGGAATCACATCGCCCCCTTTCTCAATAACGACAAGATCTCCGATGCGGATGTCTTTGCGCGCTACTTCTTCTTGGTTGTGCAGGGTTGCTCGGGCAATCGTGCTGCCTGCCAAAAATACCGGTTCTAGTTCGGCCACGGGAGTGATCACTCCGGAGCGCCCCACTTGGACGGTGATATCGAGTACCTTGGTGCGCGCTTGCTCTGGCGCAAACTTGTATGCGACAGCAAAGCGGGGCGTTTTCCCGGTGGCGCCGAGCTTGGCGTGCAGGGCGAGCTCATCGACCTTGATGACGATCCCGTCGATCTCAAAGGGAAGGTGGGGGCGTTTGCCTTCGATCGCTTTGGCAAATGCCATGATGCCTTGGAGATCTGAAGAGACGTCTAAGTGATGCGCCTCTGCCGTGGGTAGTCCCCAACGGCGAAGGGTTTGGTGGAGTTCATGCTGTGTCGCAACGGGGGGCTCGGTGTAAGCGATACCGTAGCAGACGCATTGTAAATGCCTTCTTGCAACAAGCTTCGGATCTAAGAGTTTGAGCGAACCGGCAGCTGCGTTTCTGGGGTTAGCAAACAGTTCAAGCCCCTCTTCTTCCCGCTCTTGGTTGAGCTTATGAAATGTTGCAAGGCTTAAGTAGATCTCGCCTCGGATCTCCATCTCATCAGGCCAGTTGTGTCCGTGTAGTTCGAGGGGAATTGAGGGAATCGTCTTGAGATTTTGCGTGACGTCATCTCCTTTGTGGCCGTTGCCTCTAGTGAGGCCATAAACGAGCTTGCCTTTGCGATAGGACAGCGAAATCGCCGTGCCATCCATTTTTAGCTCGGAGCAAAACGCGACATTGCTTGTGCCGAGAAGCTTGTCGACTCTTTGCAAAAAACTGGCGACTTCTTCTTCCGAATAGGTGTTCGCAAGCGACATCATCGGAGCTAAATGGTCGCGCTGCACGAACCCTTGTGTCGCTGACTCACTCACCTTCTGTACGGGAGAGTCGGGGTGGATGTGTTCGGGATGCTTAGCTTCGTAGTGGCGCAGCTCGTGCATCTTCTGGTCGTACTCATAGTCGGAAATGACGGGCTTGTTTTCATCGTAATAGTGCTTGTCGTGCTCGATCATTGCAGCAACAAGCTCAAGATACTGTTGGTGCGTAAGCGCTTTATGCATAGACGACCTCAAAGATTTGTGTCGCAAGGGGCGCTAGCTCAATGACAATGTGATCCGGATGCCATTGAATGATACTGTTTACTTTACCGGAGCCGCCATAGCGCTCGCTATCGGTATTGAATACTTCGCGGATCTCTTTGACGTTTGTCAAAGAGATCGCATAGTTCGGACAATATTCAGGCGTGAAGTGATGGACAAACAATAATCGCTTCTGCCGCAAGTATGAAATCACACAGCGCTCCGAGTCATGAAAATCAACCCACTCGTACCCTTCCCACGAGTGATCCGCTTCCCAGAGCTCAGCGTGGTCCAAGTAGAACCGATTGATCTCTTTGACCATCGTCTGGATGCCTAGGTGAGGCGCCCACTGCAATAAATCCCAATTGATACAGCTTTTGCAATCCCACTCTTGCCACTGCCCGATTTCACCGCCCATGAAGAACAGTTTTTTGCCGGGATGCCCCATCATGTAACTGTATAACAGGCGAAGTTGAGCCATCTTTTGCCAATCAGGCCCGGGCATTTTCGAGAGTAAGCTCCTCTTCCCATGCACCACTTCGTCATGCGATAGCGGCAGTAAAAAGCGCTCTGAAAAGGCGTAGAGCAAACTAAAGGTGAGATCATTTTGGTGAAACTTGCGGTAGTAAGGATCTTTGTTGAAATAGCGAAGGGTGTCATTCATCCAGCCCATGTTCCACTTGAGATCAAAGCCGAGACCATCGGGCGATGTCACCTGAGCGTAAGAAGACGACTCTTCGGCGATCATCCATGTTTTAGGAAACCGCTTGTGCACAATCGAGTTCATGTGTTTGATAAACTCGATCGCCTCTAAATTGTATTGACTGCCATCAGGGTTAGGGATCCACTCCCCTTCTTTACGGCCGTAATCCAAATAGAGCATCGAAGCGACCGCATCGACCCTGAGTCCATCAATGTGCGCTACATCGAGCCAAAAGAGAGCACTTGCGATGAGAAAATTCGACACCTCTTTGCGTCCCCAGTTGAAAATCGCCGTGTTCCAATGGGGATGGACCCCTTTTCTTGGATCGACATGCTCGTAAAGGGCCGTCCCATCAAAGCGGTGCAGAGAATGATCGTCAGTCGGGAAGTGAGCTCCCACCCAATCGAGGATGACGCCAAGCCCGGCCTGATGCAGATGAT
>JBDKJI010000067.1:0-2979 GCA_039796655.1 Chlamydiota bacterium
CGCTCATGGGCCCCAAGCGATGCCAAACAATCGCAAAGTTTGTTTTCAAGCGCCTTAGAAAAGAGCCCCCTCGATGACAAAAAATGGGTCGGTCTTGCTGTGTCGAGGATAATCAATGTCCAGCCTGGCATCAACCGATGCGCTTCGATCCGTTCTTTAGCAAGTGAGCCATACAGCCACTGATCTTGCCCGTGGCCAAGCGACTCATAGAAGCGGCGCGTGCGATAACTATGGTAGGTATAGTGATCGTGGTTGCCGGCGGTCGCAAACCAGCGCATGGGAAACTGCTCTACATACGACTTGGCCAGTGCAAATTCCTCTCGCATCGCCGTCGTCGTAAAGTCGCCTCCCATCAAAACACAATCGACCCCGAGCTCTTGGAGAAGGGAGGGGAGAGATTGGCTTAAGCTTCGATTGAACTGATTTTTACGTGATATGAGCCAGTTGAGGTTGCCCAAAACCCGTTTCGACAGAAGTCGCAACGGGTTCCAGGTCAGTTCGGTGAAGTGGAAATCAGATAGGTGGGCCAGTCTCATGATGAGACTATTTTACCACACAAAGCTCTTATATTCTCGGCGTTTTCTTATGGGTTGACCTGGTCCCTTTGATCCTGCCGCTATTGAGCCTATCGAAGACGGGTACCCGGTTCGACATGCGCTTTTGCTTCTCTTCGGCGCTCAGTACGCCCGGAACTCGGCGAGTGCGCTCAGCGCGGATTCTGGCCCGCACTTGCTGCCGCAGCTGCCTTGCAGGGCGCTCTGGCATCACATATAGGTAGGCAGACTCTTCTTGCGCTCCTTCGCGCCTTGCGGAACGGATCACTCTGCGGTTGAGCTTTTTGAGATGGTGGGGTATGTCTTTCATTGTTTGCCTCTGCTCGTAATTATACATAAAACAAAATTTTAAATATAATTACGCTTCAAGAAGCTAATAACCATTGATTTCGTAATAAACTGTTGCCAGTTCTTGCGCCCCCACCGGAAGAAAGTGGCCCACCTTGGCGGGCAAATGACATGTCCTGGACTCCATCCCGGCCGCCAGAGCTGCATGTGGCTATATTCTGGGCCCACGATCAGGGTGGGGGTGCCGAGGGCGGAAGCGAGGTGGCCAGGTCCTGAGTCGTTGCCGATGAACAAAGAGCACGAGGCCAAAATATCTGCCAGCTCGTTGAGATTTTGGCCGCCATGGGTCAGCCAGATGACGTCGCACTGCTCCTGACGCAAGGCGTCAGCAACGGCGTGGAAATGGGATTCGGGCCAATTTTTGTGACTTGCGCTACTCGACGGGTGGATTGCGACTCTGCGATTGTGTCTTACTACGTTTCGGCTTGTTGTGAAGACGCACTGAAAAGGTGCTTGGAACCATTCAGAGAGAGCCAAAGTGACGTTGTCTACCATGCACAAATGTCTTCGTGCGACAAAGTCGCGCGGAGACAAAGGGCCATGTTTGTGCGCTTGATGGCTTCCGTAAAATCGAAACTGCCCTGATCCCATTTTCGATGCCGCCTCGGAATTATCGTGCTGCAAGATCACGGCATCCGGACTGTCGATCGATCCCACGGACGTGGGATCGATCCAAGCATCTAATTTCTCGAGCCAATGGCTCTCTGTTTTTGCCTCGATGCCGCGCTCTCTCAACTGCATTGTCGCCATGTGGAAAATGAGCGCGTCGCCGAGCCCTTTGGATGGGATGACTTGGACTTTCACACCACTAGCGTGATGCTTTTTGTCTCAAAAAACAAGGTTGAATTTTTTGTTTGGTTCGTATAAAAATTATCCCTCCATTTGGGAGGGATATCGATGGCAGCCAGGGCAACAGAGGCATGTCCGATATGTTTTCAGTTTCGCCATTTAGTGAGGGTACAACATACTCCTGATGCATTAGGCGTTACGACACAAGCTGTACATGAGTTTTGTATAGGGTGTATTGCCAACTTGTCCAATAATTCTTGTCCCTTATGTCGAAAGAGGTTTACGCCAATTGTAATCCCTCGATTGGACCAGGGAACTTTGGCGCAAATGAGCGCAGCGATAGAGACTGGGAATGAGAGTCGTTTGCGAGCGCTACTTGAGGCGCAAGATTATGTGCCTGATGATCAAAAGGCTGATTTGATTGATGTCGCAGTTAGAACGCATCAGATAGCCCTTGCATGGCTGATTTTAGGTGAGTCGCCTGAACCAGCACTGGTTGGAAAGGTGCTAGTCAACATTATGGCATGGGTAGCACGGACGGCGCAGATTGACCCTTTTCGCGCGTCGTTGATTGACGAGGCCAGACGTGTTGTTCAACAGCATCGATTGCTATTACCTCGTGACGATTTGGCAAGGGCTTTACGAATAGCGGTCAGGACGGGTGATCTTGCTCTTGTACAATCAATTCTAGTGCCTTTACGGCCTCTTGACATGCGAATATTGGAAAATGGTTTGCGACACGCGTGGTCTGGACTACATCTTCACATCATTAGAGCGCTGTTAGAGGAAGGCTTAGGTCGATTATCCCAAGATCTCCAGGTGTACTATTTTGCAGTGAATGGGATGATAGAAGAATTGTTTGCTGCCGAGACAGACTCTGGAGCTGCGTGGGATGTGGTGCTCATGTTGCTATGCCTCGTAGGTAACCCAAGACATATAATAGCGTTTTTTAGAGAGATTAAAGAGGATAGCGTTTCGTCAACTGCTGTAATGGCTGCATTGCGTGCTGCTTGTATCAGTGGTTCTGCGACCACCGTGCGTATCATAGCTCAAACCTATCCTGGTCAGGTTCTTCCTCCAAATACTCCTTTGCCTCCAATCATGATATGGGATCCCACTGCGTCAATACCGTCTGAACTCTTGCCTCTGGTGCAACCCATGATAGATGCATATCGACGGAAATGTGGGGAGCTCATCTCAAGTGTGGGATCGAGTTTGGTAGTCCTAAACATGTAGTGCCGGGGGCTTAATTTTTTTTCAGCATGTGCATAATCAGCGGGTTTTTTAA
>JBDKJI010000068.1:0-3144 GCA_039796655.1 Chlamydiota bacterium
CTCGGCATCATCCCCGACGTGACGTATGCAGCGCTCAAAGAGCTGGCGATTCCAGGCATGAAAGTAATGCGGTGGCAAAGAAAACCAGACGGCCATTTTATCCCCGTCGAAGAGTATGACACCTGCAGCGTCACAACCGTCTCTACACCCGATATGACAACGCTCGGCGGCTGGTGGCAAGAAGAGAGATCTGCCGCCCAAATCTACGCTGCAGAAAAAGGGTGGTGCTACGAGCCCGCGCTCACGTACAACCAAAGGCTCTCTATTTTAAAAGACGCCCATCATAGCCCAAGTACATGGCACATCAACTTGCTCCAAGAATACCTCGCTTTGTTTCCCGAACTCTCTTGGCCAAGCCACGAGCAAGAACGGATCAACATACCTGGCACTTTGCAAAAGACGAACTGGAACTACCACTACCGCCCAAACCTAGCAGAGATCACGTCGCACATCGGACTTAAAGAGGCTCTGAAGAAAATCATCCCTCAGGACAAGCTTGCGTGAGCATCGTTCGGAGCTGGCGCACGGCCTCGGGGGCGTGATGGTGCGCCTTGAGGACTTCTTCGGCAAGGCCTAGGTAATGCCAGGCTTGGGTGTAGTTGTGGCGCTGGTAGTGGAGCGCGGCGAGATAGTAGCACACCAAAGGATCTTGGGGCTCGAGCTCGTGGACCCGCGTGAGCACGCCGAGCGCCTCCTTCTCACGGCCGAGCTGGAGCCAAGTCACCGCCAAATGCATGATCCCTTGTCGAAACTGGGGCCACTTGGTAACGACCTCTTGCAACTGCCTTTGTTTGTCCAAGATCGATTGCCGCCGTGCATCGACGCTCTGGAACACCGCACGGATCGCTTGCACATCGGCTTTCCCATCGAGATAATCGGCGACAATCGAATCGGGCGTCAGGTTCTCTTCAGGCACGCGGTCTCGAAGGGGCATCAAGAGCGACCTCCCTTTGGCCTCTTCGCCTAAGAAAAGATAGTTGTATCCCAAAAAAAGTTGCAGCAAATAGTCGTCAGGTAGATACGGACCAGCCTTTTCGTACAGAGTAACAGCCTTTGCAAAATCGTCGTTTTGCCAACTCACCGATGCCTGGTTGACAAACGCAAGGCCAATCACTTCGCGGAGGGTCCTCTGCTTAAGAGCTTTTGACTCGACGCTCAAATAGACCTTCGAAGGTAAATCGACGCCTCTTGCCGTCGTCTCTATGTTGATCACCTTGCCGCTTTCTCCCACATGGCGCACATAGATGTGCCCCGGCGGCGTGATCGCCTCAAGGTGTAAATCGAGACGCTGCGCCAAACTCAAGTATAGAATCGAAACGCCAAGGCACACACCCTTGCGGCCGTCCAATACCGATGGCAAAAATGTGTAGACGTCGATCTCTTTGGCATAGAGCGAATGAGGTGGAAACCGGAACCGCATCTCAGAAAACACATAGTCGTTGATGTAGAAAATCTTCTGCTCTGGCGTCGCATTGGCTGGCAGCCTCGCATAGATCTGGAGCGCCATCAAATCCATCATCGCCTCATAACTTTGGATCGAGCGCCGCACATCGGCACTTTCACCTAGCTCTGCGACAAGCAACCCTCGAGCCAAATCGATCTCCTCAGGTTGCAGCGCCAAAATTTGCGCTTCGCTCCACAGGCCATATCCCAACAATTTGCGGTTGCTCAGGTGCCCCGCTAAACGATCGATCACCGCAAGCTGCTCGTCTGTCAGAGTCGGTATTGACTCGGCGTTAGAACGATTGACCAATGCAATGATCGGTTGTACATCTAAAGAGGGCAAAACAAGCTCCGGATCACAGTCGTAGCATCCCCGACTCAAAAGATCCCAAGCATGCCTAAGGGCTTGCTTACCCTCAGGGGTCTTAGGATACAGCTCATAGAACGCAAAATGCTGGGCCACCGACGTCGGATCGAGGGTCGCATAGAGCGCCTGAAGCGGTGTCGCCTGCACAGAAGCGCACAACATGGTTAAGATCAATAAGATACGAAAAAGATAAGGGCTCGCATTGAACATATGAGTCATGATATGCGATCAAATTTGTTTTGTAAAGAGTATATAAGAAATAATTTACTTAATAAAATTTATTAATTAGTTTATAATATCTTTCAAATACAAGTACAGGTTAATTACATGTCCTCAACATCTCTGACCTCCCCATCTCCAACTGCCCACCAACCAACAAGGCACCCCAACGAAACAGTCGTAGAGACAATTGAGGCAATACACGACACAGCCGCACGGGCCGAAGCAGCAAGAGCAGTTCTTGAACAAGGCGCCTTCAGTTTTTCACCCAGCACTTTAATCCACCGCGTGATCTCCGCCGGATATCCCGCAAATATGCGACATCAAGGCTGGATTGCCTACATTGTAGGATTTGCTGAACAACCATTTGGTGCCGATTTTTCTATATTCGGTACGCGCAATATAGAATGGGCAATTAGTTGTATACCTCAAGCATATCGAGAGGTGGCTTACGCATATTACGCCTTTGCGCTTCTTACTCAGCACCCTCCCCTTCTCGATCCATTGACAAAACTTACCGAGTGCATGCGACACGTAACAAGCGTAGCACTGAGAAAGAAAATTTCAACCGGGATTGAGATTTGGATCCGATCTTTCCAACAATCTACATTGCGTCCCGATCACGCAACCGTACAAAAGGTCTTTCGCCACCTCATTCCGGGGCCCTATACTTCTCGCGCTGCGACAGCATACGCAATCCTACAGCTCCATACTGACCCTTCTCCTGCTAACCCCATTATCAACAACTACTGCTGGCCGCGAATGAATAGTGAGGATCAAGCATGGTTTCGAGCGTTTATACAACCATTCCCCATGAATTGCGCCCGCTAACGCCTAATACGTACCCCCTCTTAGACAATTTAACCGCGAAAGCTTTCAATTCAGTCCTTTCTGGGTGCGCTTTATGTGGAAGTGGTATACACCACTTCCGAAAATTTTGTCCCTTCAGTAAAATGACCTAAAGCGCGCCGCGCTCTAGGTCATTTATGCTTTGGTTCTGTGTACTTGCAATGTCTTCGATCACCCACTCCGAGGTGTTCGATCACGAAATGGACGGTGATCAAAAACGGCAAACCGGCATCTACAAACTATCCAATAAAGAAAAGGCCGCTTTG
>JBDKJI010000069.1:0-4731 GCA_039796655.1 Chlamydiota bacterium
CGATTGACTCCGACCCGAACTTGTTGAGTGTCTTTTAGTAGGTACGCAAAATTGTAGCACTTTTTTGGATCAATGTGGAGCAGGTTTTTGATTGTTTTCATAACTTATTGATCTACAGCGCCTAAGCATTGATACAACGTCTCTCGCTCTGCGTGTTTGACGTCCAAAGGGATTCACCACAGAGGTGACAAGATGCGCAAAAAATAAATATGGATTTGAGAAATATTTTTTGGTAGCATGCTCGAAAAAAAATTATTGTCGAGGGGTCATGACGGTTGATTCCATAGGTGTAGATTTCGGAGATGTGCTCGACCTGGGGCAGTGGCTGGAGAGCGAGGGCGCGTGCGCAGCGCAAAGGCAGTTAGAAGAAAAAATCACCAGGATGCTGTTCAGTCACGCCCCGAGTAGCCAAGCCTTCCAAACAATGGCTACGCAGCTTGCGTGGATTGGTGCTCAGCCTGAAAACAAACACTTGTTAGAGAAAGAAATTCTTGCGCTCCATTGTATCAATGGCTACTCCGTTGAATCTTGCGGTTTTTTTAAAGAGGTGCGGAAAGCGGGGAGTGCCGTTGGGGATTTCATAGCGGATCATGTTGTTGAAATTGCTGTAGGTGTGGTGATATGTGCAACGGGAGTCGGTATTGCGGTTGCTACAGGATATACTGTAAGTGCTGCGGTTGGAGGCGTTGTCGTGGCTGGGGCAGGGTCTATTTTCGCATCGGAGGAAAAACCAAACCCATATATCCCTCCCGTCCCTCTTCCCGATCCTAAAGCTTGCTCTCAGACAGAATTGGCCATCATACAGCAGCACTCATCGATCACAGTGCCTAAACTAGACCTTCCTCATTCAGTTGATGAGATCTTGGTCACTGCGAACGGCGTGTGGGCAAACGGTCAGTTTTTCCCTACGGATGGGATGAGGCAGCACTCGGCGTTTGCATCTGTATTGCAAGACAATAGCTCTGAGAGAAGTTTGGGGTGTTCCGCGGTTTATGGGCAAAGCGACTGGAGAACTTTTCATGACTACCTCTCTGGACAACAAAAAATAAACGGAGATATACTCTACCAATCCCGCGGTGAAAGCGCTCTGATTTTAGGACATTTTGACCAAGCTGTTCATGATCTAGAGAAAGCCATTGAAGCCAACCCAGCCAATCCACTCTCTTATCTTCACAGGGGGGCCGCCCATTTTGGATTAGGGGAGTACGACCGTTCGCTCGAAGATTATCAGCGCTTTACTTCTCAGACAGAAACAGATCACTCTTTTGCTGTCTCTGAATTTTGCCTGGGCTTTGCCAAAGGATTACCAAAGGGTGCCTATGAATCTGGGGAAGGAGCGCTTTTGTTTCTCGTGGACTTCGTGCGGCACCCGATCGAGACATCGAAGCAGGCCATCGACGCCATCACTGGATTGGTCGATCTCGTGCGCAGAGATGAGTGGGGCTCTGTGGCTGAAGCGCTATCTCCAGAGGTGCATCAACTCGTAACAGAGTGGGATACACTCCCCTCAGACCAAAAAGGAGAACTCGCGGGCTATGCTGTAGGCAAACATGGGGCAGATATCCTTGTTCCCGGAGCTCTGGCTAAAGTTGCAAGTAAAAGCGCGAAAAGCGCTCAAGAACTCGTGGCGGTTTGCAAAAACCTTCAAATCGTTCAGGATACTCTCGTTCTTGAAACGGCAGCAGGAATTGGAAATACTGCTAAGGTGGCAGAAGTCCTCGAAGCGGGTAAAAGAACGGCATTTCTTGCAGAAGAGTTGGGTTTCACTGCAAGCGAAACGGGACAGCTAAAACAGGCAGGGATATTAGAAGCAACCGTCGCTAAGAGTTACGATCATGTCAGTCTCTCAATGCAGGAGTCTATTGCATTGCATAAGAATGCCCGAGACTTCTTAAAACCTTATGTGAAAAAGCCTATGCCAGAAATCAAGGTTCGAGAGCTTATTCATGAAACTGGAATGCCAACCTTCCCAAGGCCAGAGGCTATTCCAGAAAATTACATAGTAAGGATTACAGATAGAGGGGCTGGTATGGAATATGTTCATCCGATGAATACACACCTTTCTGTAAGAGTCATGCCGGGAAAACCTCACAGCCCTTATTCACATCAACAAAAGCCGTATGTGATTCAAATGAAAGACGGGAAAGCTTTTGATAGGCAAGGTAATTTAGTACCTCATGAATCTCCAGAAGCTCATATACCGATTGACGAATTTATTTATATATAATAGCGTTTTTTAATTATGAATATAAACAGAAAGCAGATAATAGAAATGTTTATTCGAATTATTTACCATATTTCTGACAAAGACTATCAGAGAAGAGTTTGGATTAGAGGAGAAGGTCCTGAAGTTGATGATTTTGATGAAACTGTCTGTCACTTCTCTCAAGAGGGAGATGGGATTATAGAAAAATACAAAGACTTTGGACTTACAGAACATCAGTGTCAGATACTGAAAAATTTTCGAGAACAGTTTAAAGCATTTTATGATGAGAATGATTTTCCGGAAGAATTTATAGATACTCCCGAGTGGAGTAAAATTATGGATTTAGCAAAGGGTGTGTTAAGAGCATTCAATTTCAAACAGTAAAACCGCTAGTTCCATGTTCACAACTCAAGCAAGCTGGGAAATTGGAGGGCGCAGTTGTGTTACAACTGCTTGATCAGGAAATCATTGCTTCTCGCAGAAGTGGCAAAAAGCGTTGGATCTCATTTGAAGAGATCGTTAAATATAGGAAAAATCGGAAGAAATCATATATCGCTCGTGACTGAAAAATTGGTTGTGGGCGGCGTCAGCTTTGCTGCAAATGTTCATTCGTGGCCGTTCGCTCTCGAGCACGGCCACTCACTCCAGACTGAATATTTGCAGCAGCCTCCTTGCCCAATTCCCAATTTTCAATCCCTCGCGGTATAAGTGTGGCTCTGTCAACCCAAAGTAGAAATGTCACCTCTGGACAAAAATGCAGGGTGAAAATAGTATGTCCCTTCTTGATGGGGGACATACGAATAAAGTGATTTTTGTTTTTTACGTTATCGGAGTGTTGTGTTTAAGCAGAGTGGATGCCAACCAATGCTTTTTGCAAGAGATAGAAGAAATGGCGGAACAAGACAATGCCATTAGAATGCGTTGGATTCATGAGGAAGACCCTGCCGCTAGACACGAAATTGCTAGGGGAATTCGACTTTTGGAGCTGTCAAATACGCAAAAGCTGAGAAAATCGCTTTCTGGTTCAGAATTATCGATTCATGAAGATGACGTGATTGATGATTTTTGTAGGCTCGTTCTGCGTTCTTCAGATTTAGATTTTCAAAAAAATGTCCTGGAGAAAATTACGACTCTCAAAGATGACTCATGGACGCAGTGGGTTCCTCAACTAACCGATCGAATCTTATTGCGAGAGGGAAAGCCTCAACGTTATGGCACTCATTTACATCTCAAAAGTGATTTGTGTATACCTTATCCGATCGAGAATTGGCAAATAGTCGATTCTCTAAGAGAAGAGTTTTCTGATTTGCCCTTGGAAACATACATTCAAAGTGTTCGCCAGAGTATTTTCTGTATCAGAAAAAATGAGAAGGCATACAGGCAGAAGCTTTTTTTTAACCAGGATCATGATTTTTATGGCGACCCAGACGACTATCTTTATGTGATCCAGCAGAGGAAACTCAATGCTTCGATTTCTGAAGTGGGTAGCTCAATAGCTTTTGAGCATCCGACGCATGCAGCAATTTATGCTTTACGGAATGAATGGGATTGGGATTATGAGCTTGAAGAAAACGCTGAATTTGAAGGAGATGCAAACTCGGATTTTGTAATTTGTTATCGAGATTTATCTAGGAGCGCTCTTTTAAACAATTCTCCTCTTTTTTTTCAGCCGTGCCGTTTGTTTTTGTTGCCTCGAAAAGACTTTCAGCCTTATCCAAATGAAGATCCGATGCTTAATCAAATCTTCATTGCTCCAAAAAACATAAAACCTATAGCTAGTTTTGTCTGTGATTCTTTAATTGATCCATTGTCAGCTGCTGAAAAAAAGATCCAGATTTTTTCGTTAAGCGGAACGTTTGCGCAAATAAAAGAATGTAGTTTTGATCCCGACTATATTTGTTCTTTCTGGTTTGATATTACGCTGGAGAACGAAGATTTTTAGGAGGCTAGGTCTGTGGTGATTGGAGCTGCAGCAGCGGGTGCGTAGGCGTCCCTGAGGTAGGTGGCGGCGGGGGTGGGGGTCCAGCCGGTGAATTGCCGGGCGGTGTTGTGCTGGGGGTGGATTTGCCCGAGGCAGCAGTCGTGCCCTTCGTTCCATTCGAGTTGGGATCGTAGGTCGCTCCAGCAATAGACGCCATGGATGCGGCGTCCGGTGCGTTCTTGGTAGTGTTGGATCCGCTCGGTGAGGAGCTGGAGGTAGTGCGCTTGCGCTGCGTCGTCGAGCTCAAAGCCAGCTTTACCCCACTTGAAGACGCGAGCGTCAGAGCCGTATTCGGTGATGCTGATGTGGTCGGTGAGGGCAAACGCCTCATCCAAGATGGCGTCGACGGCGGCTGCGTTCCAGCGGGGACCAAAGCGCATGAGGATTCCGCCGGGTTCACAGGTGCCGCCGAAGGTAAATGGACCGATTTTTTTGACGGTGTGAGGAAGGCCGGGGTAGGTGCGGCCACGACTGGGCCCCGCTTTGATCATTGGCTCGGGGTACATCTGGACGCCGAGATGGTCGAGCATGCGCCCTTTGCTTG
>JBDKJI010000070.1:0-4070 GCA_039796655.1 Chlamydiota bacterium
CGACGTTTAAGATCTTACCGCGGATCGGCAAAATCGCTTGGAAACGGCGATCGCGTCCCATCTTCGCCGAGCCGCCCGCTGAGTCTCCCTCAACAATGTAGATCTCGCATAGAGCCGGGTCTCTCTCTTGGCAATCAGCCAGCTTGCCGGGAAGGCGCGCTCCGTCAAGGGCGGTTTTGCGCAGCGTGAGTTCACGCGCTTTTTTGGCCGCTTCTCTGGCTTGTGCGGCGATGATCGCCTTTTCAGCAATGAGCTTGGCTGTTGCTGGGTTTTCGCCTAAATACGTCGCAAGCTCTTCACCCACAATCTGTTGCACAATACCTGCAACTTCGTTGTTACCAAGCTTTTGCTTGGTTTGCCCTTCGAATTGAGGGTTAGGCACTTTGACAGAGATGACGGCTGCGAGACCTTCTCTCATATCGTCGCCACTGACTGTGACTTTACCCGACTTGATCAGGGCGTGCTCTTTCATATAGCTATTCAAGACGCGGGTCAAGGCGGACGAAAATCCGCTTAAGTGGGTACCCCCTTGGCGCGTGGCAATGTTATTGACGTACGAGTAAATCGTCTCTGTGTACGTGTCGTTCCACTGCATCGCAACTTCAAAATCGACAGGTCCATCGACCCCCTCGCGTACGGCATGGATATAAATCGGCTTGGGAAACAAGGGTATTTTCCCCTCGTTCAAATAGGCGACAAACGAAGAGATGCCCCCCTGATAATTAAACCTGACCGGTTCATGTTCTGCATCGCGTTCGTCTTGGAAGAGAATCGTGACACCTCGGTTTAAGAACGCAAGCTCGCGGAACCTTTTTAACAAAATGTCGTAATCGAACTTTGTGACCGAAAAAATCGTATCGTCGGGCCAAAAAGCCACCTTTGTCCCGCGTGCCGTCGTGGTGCCCAATTTTTTCAGCGGCGCTTGAGGTTTGCCCTTGGCAAAGGTCATCTCATAGACATGGCCATGTTTATAGACGGTTGCGACGAGTTTTTTTGACAAAGCATTGACGCACGAAACGCCTACACCGTGGAGGCCGCCTGATACTTTATAGGTGCTCTTATCGAACTTGCCACCCGCGTGCAAAATGGTCATGACGACTTCGAGGGCTGTGACATCGCGCCCTTGTTTGACAGACTCTTTATCGTGTTTCTCAATCGGAATACCGCGGCCGTTGTCTTGGACAGACACGCTGCCGTCTAGATGGAGCGTAATGATGATTTCGGTGCAATGGCCGGCCAGCGCTTCGTCGATGCTGTTATCAACCACCTCATAAACGAGCTGATGCAGCCCGTTCGTATGCGTGTCGCCGATATACATCCCCGGCCTTTCGCGCACCGCCTGAAGTCCTTCAAGAACGGTGATCGAACTGGCGTCGTAGCTTTTTTCCTTATTCATGGTCGTCATGTCCTACCCCATCCGGAACGCGATGTTTCTGACTGGGAATTGTTCTTGGAGCGCGCGCAGTAAGCGCTCCTTTTCGTATTGTTTGAGCACGCTGTGGAGCATAGTGCTTTTCACCTTCACAATCAATACGCCATCCGTCAATGCAATCGGCTCTGCCAAAGCAGCTCTTTCTGCCCCTAGCAAACGGCCCCACGCCTCAAAAACGGGCTGAGACACATCGGTTGAATGGCGCCCCATTTCAACTAACATTGGCGGCAATAAATCTTTTAAAATCTTTGTCGTTGTCGCATTGCCATCGTAATTGCGAGGGGTTCGTTTTTTCCAATGCATCGTTCCCCAGCATATAAAAAAAACCACTAAAATGCAATCGTTCTAAAAGAAAAAATTACTGACGCCCCAAGCGATGACAAAATAGATCGTCATCGAAAGAAAATCATTGAATGCCGTAACAATAGGCCCTGCTGAAATAGCCGGATCAACGCCAATTCGTGCAAAGAAGAGAGGCGAAAAGACGCCGAGCAGCGTTCCCGCAAAACAGCCCCCGATCAGCCCGATCCCAATAATGACGCCAACAGCACCGGGCGAAGCGCTGCCGAGATTAGCACCGCCGAAAAGATCGATTGCAAACACTAAAAGACCGCAGGTAACGCCGAAAATCGAGCCCGTAAAAAGGCCGCTAAAAAATTCTTTGACGATTGTCTCTTTGCGACTGCCGACTGAAAGCCCCCCCATCGCCATGCTGCGGACAAGCACAGTACTGCACTGCAGGCCAATATTACCCGACATGCCGGTGATGAGCGGCACGAAGAAGAGAGCAAACGTGAGAGCCCCCCCTTCGTGCTTTTGAAACGACGACATAATGCCGACATTTAAAAGGCCCGCCATGAGAGTCACGCAAAGCCAAGGAGCTCTTGTGAGAAAGCGACGTAAAATCGAATCGTGCGCTGTAAATTTTTCGTTGGTACCCGCCATGCGGGCGATCGTCTCGTCGGCCAAATCTTCCATCGCCTCGACAACATCTTCATGAGCGACCACGCCGACAAGGTAGTTATCGATATCAACGACGGGCAGTGATGAGATCTTGTAGCGCTCGACGAGGTCAATCACCTCTTCACGCGTCGCGTCAACAGTGACTTTGTGCAGCACTGGGCGCATCACCTGTCTCAGCGGTGTTGGAGGCGGATTGATCATCAGGTTTCTCGCAGGGACGTAGCCCTGGAGCTCTCCTGAATGATTCAAAATAAAAATGCCTTTTGTGAAATCAATCCTAGGATTGTCGCGGATGTAGCCTGCCGCCTCGCCAATGGTCATCTCCATCGTGAAGGCAAAATACTCAGAGGTCATGAGGCGGCCCGCGCTCTTCCGATCGTGCTGTTTGAGCTCGCGGATACGCGCCGCTTTCTTCGAATCGATCAGATCCATGATCCGGCGGAAACGCCGTTCGGGGATGTCTTCGACGAGCCACACCGCTTCGTCGGGCGCCATCCGATCAAAGATTTTTTTCATCTCCGAGTCTTCGAGCTGTCGGAAAAGGCCGACCCTCGTTTCTGAGTCGGTATTGACTAAGAACTTGATCTTGGCGTCGCGATTCGGAAGATTGGCGTAGAGGACAGGGCAGACGCTCGGCGGCAGGTGCGCCGCGGCGTAAGCGAGGTCGATCGGGGAATGCTCGCACGCGATCTTGGCGATGTCATGCAGGCGAACCTTGGAAGTTGCTTTGTGGATGGCTCTCTCAAGTTTTTCTTTGAGAAGATCGTCGATGCGCCCTGTTTTCGACTCAGCAGGCGTAAGGTGAGCTCCCCCTTCGATCTCTTCCGCGGTGCGGATTTCCATGAGCTCTCCCCTGATGGTTCATGCGGGTAGGATATCCGAAAAAACACCTTTCCCGCAAGGCTTATCAAATTGGCCGTATTTACTAAGATACGGCCAGTTTCCCTCAAATACGGCCAAAATAGCTTGAAAAATGGCCGTATTTCGGTTAAAATGGCCGTATATGAGTTTGCGTGACAATAAAATGGCCGTATTGAGGCAGTTAGGTTTAGAGTCCGAGCCGATCAGTCTGCCGAAGCTGATGTGCGAATTGGGGGAGGGTTTTAAGGAAAGATCGGTGAGGCGATGGCTACACCTGCTAGTTGCGGAAGGCACAGTTAGGAAAATAGGTCAACGACGTGGAACTAAATACGTCGTAGCAGGTCGGTCAGAAGACACTAAAGAAGACATCAGCAGTTGTTTTAGTTCAGCAAGTCTGAAAGTAATTGAGTTCGTAAAAAGGCCCTTGTTTGAACGGCATCCTGTCGCTTACGCTGATGATTGGTTTGACAGCTATCAACCGAATTCTAGTTACTATTTACCAGCAACGCTACGGCAGCAGTTACAAGCATCAGGAGGACGGGCTAATGCCCACGACCCAGCGGGCACTTATGCGCATCAAATTTTTAATAGACTGATTATTGACCTGTCGTATAACTCATCGCGTTTAGAAGGAAACACCTACTCTTTGTTAGATACTGAACGTTTGCTGTTGCACGGCGATATCGCTGAGGGGAAATTGGACGAAGAGAGGGCGATGATTTTGAATCACAAGGAAGCGATTCGTTACCTTGTGGATAATGCACCAAAGATCGAGGTCTGTCGTAACGTCATATGTACGTTGCACTTCCTACTG
>JBDKJI010000071.1:0-6247 GCA_039796655.1 Chlamydiota bacterium
AACGGAGCCGAGCGAGTGATCGTATCGCAGCTCCACCGTTCTCCCGGTATCTCGTTTGAACAAGAAAGGCACTCCAAGGGCACCACCCTCTACTCTTTCCGCATTATCCCGTACCGAGGCAGCTGGCTTGAGGCTTCCTTTGATATGAATGATCTTGTCTACGTTTACATTGATCGCAAGAAGCGACGTAGAAAAATCCTCGCATCGACATTTGTTCGAACGCTTGGTTATTCCACCGATGCCGATATTCTCGAAGAGTTTTTTGAGACTGTTAAAGTCAAAGTGAAATCAGACAAAGACTTCGTCAAACTCGTCGGTAAAATTTTGGCTGAAGATGTCGTTGATGAGCAAACAGGTCTTGTATTCGGCAAAGCAAGTGAAAAACTTACAACAGCCATGTTGAAAAGAATGGTCGATGAAGGCGTCACTGCCATTCGCATCGCCGAAGAGGCAGATGAGACTCATCCTGTCATTAAGATGCTTGCCAAAGATACCACCGATTCCTATGAGTCAGCGCTGAAAGATTTCTATCGCAAAATTAGACCCGGCGAACCTCCCACTCTTTCCAACGCCCGCTCTGCGATCATGCGCCTATTTTTCGATCCAAAGCGATACAATTTGGGTAGGGTTGGACGTTATAAACTGAATCGCAAACTAGGTCTCGGCACCGCAGACGAAGACTTGAGCATTGTGACGCTGCGTAAAGAAGATGTTATTTTTGCCTTAAAGTATCTGATCCGACTCAAAATGGGCGATGAACACGCTCACGTTGACGATATCGATCACCTAGGCAATCGCCGCGTCCGATCGGTGGGCGAGCTCATCCAGAACCAGTGCCGTATTGGGCTGGCTCGAATGGAAAAAATCATTAAAGAGCGAATGAACCTCTTTGACTTTTCATCGGATACGATGACACCGGGCAAAGTGGTCTCTGCGAAGGGACTCGCTGGCGTGCTCAAAGACTTCTTCGGAAGATCCCAGCTATCGCAGTTCATGGATCAGACAAACCCCATTTCCGAATTGACCCACAAGCGACGCTTATCGTGCCTTGGGCCAGGCGGTTTAAACCGAGAAAGAGCCGGTTTCGAAGTGCGCGACGTGCACCCATCTCACTATGGCCGTATTTGTCCGATTGAGACGCCTGAAGGACCCAACATCGGTCTGATCACTTCACTTTCAACGTTTGCGAAGATCAACGAGTTTGGTTTCATCGAGACGCCGTACCGTATTGTCCGAGAAGGAGCTGTCACGGAAGAAATTGAGTATATGACAGCAGACCAGGAGACGGACCTCGTCATTACCCAAGCTTCAACACCTGTCGATGAGCACAGCATGTTCGTCGGCGACTTGTGCTGGGCCCACCAACGGGGCGAGCCGATGGAAATCGAGACGACAAAAGTAACGCACATGGACGTCTCTTCCAAGCAGCTCGTATCGATTGTCGCAGGACTCATTCCATTCCTTGAGCATGACGACGCGAACCGAGCCCTCATGGGATCGAATATGCAGCGCCAGGCTGTACCTCTTCTCAAACCCGATGCACCCATTGTTGGTACCGGTCTTGAAAACAGAGCCGCGCGCGACTCAGGTGCAGTGATCGTCGCCATCGAAGATGGCGTTGTCGAGTATGTCGATGGCTATAGAATCGTCGTTGCGCCCAAAGACAACCCCATTGGCAAGCGCACCTATTTCCTCAAGAAGTTTATGCGCTCCAACAGCGGCTCTTGTATCAACCAAACGCCCCTTTGCGAAGTGGGCGATAAGGTTCAAGCAGGGGACATCCTCGCAGACGGTCCAGCGACCGACAAAGGGGAGATTGCCCTTGGTAAGAACGTCATGGTGGCGTTCATGCCCTGGTGCGGTTACAACTACGAAGACGCCATCATCATCTCTGAAAAGCTCATCCGCGAAGACTACTACACTTCGATTTATCTTGAAGAGTTTGAACTCACCGCGCGTGATACCAAGCTTGGCAAAGAAGAGATCACAAAAGATATTCCGAACGTATCGGAAGAGATGCTCCGCGACCTCGGCGAAGATGGGATTATCCGTATTGGAGCTCCTGTCGAGCCTGGAACAATTCTCGTAGGAAAAATCACCCCCAAATCGGAAACCGAGCTTGTACCTGAAGAAAGGCTTTTGAGAGCGATTTTCGGCGAAAAAGCAGCGGACGTAAAAGACGCCTCATTGACAGCTCCACCGGGCACTGAGGGCGTTGTGATGGACGTCAAGGTGTTCTCAAGGCGCGATCGCTTGTCGAAGACCGATGATGAACTCGTTGAAGAAGCGACGAGAATCAAGGATATCCATTCCGACTACAAAGTCAAAGAAGCAGAGCTCCAAATCGAGTTTCACGAGAAACTCGGCGCGCTTCTCCTCAATGAAAAAGCACCTTCTGCCATCATGCACCGTAAAACAGGCGAAGTGCTCATCGACGAGGGCGCTGTGATAAATCAAGAGATGATCGAGCTTCTCGAAAACGAGAAAGCTGAAGATCTTTTGATGGAGGCTAAAGAGATCTACACAGAGCTCAAGAAGATTCTCCGCGATTTCGAGCACGCCTATCAAAACTTGCAAATGCAGCACAAATCGGAAATCGAGTTTATGCGCAAAGGTGACACGGATCTTGATCCCGGTGTCATTCGCCAAGTGAAGGTATATGTAGCGACGAAACGAAAGCTCCAAGTGGGCGATAAAATGGCAGGCCGCCATGGAAACAAGGGGGTTGTCGCGAAACTCGTTCCTGAGGCCGACATGCCCTATCTGCCGAACGGCGAAACCATTGAGATCGTCTTGAACCCTCTCGGGGTACCTTCAAGGATGAACATGGGGCAGCTTCTCGAGACTCACCTTGGCTACGCAGCCAAAAAGTCGGGCATCTATGTCAAGAGCCCAGTGTTTGAAGGATTCCCAGAATCGAAGATTTGGGAAATGATGAGACCTCAGACCATGTTTGAAGATGGTAAAGTACATCTTTTCGACGGCAGAACAGGCGAGAGATTCGATAACCGTATCGTGGTGGGGTACATCTATTTGATGAAGCTCAGCCACCTTGTCGCAGATAAGATCCATGCCCGTTCGATTGGACCCTATTCTTTAGTCACCCAACAACCTCTCGGCGGCAAAGCCCAGATGGGAGGACAGAGATTCGGAGAGATGGAGGTATGGGCCTTGGAAGCATATGGCGCTGCCCACCTATTGCAGGAGATGCTGACTGTAAAATCGGATGACGTCGCAGGACGTACCCGCATTTATGAGTCGATCGTGAAAGGGGAAAATACCCTCGTTGCGGGAACCCCAGAATCGTTCAACGTATTAGTGAAAGAGATGCAAGGCCTGTGCCTCGACATCCGCACTGAGTTTGTAGAGTAGCAGGAGAATCGATGTCCCCATTTGATGCAGAAGAAGACGTACGGAGCGCCCAGTTTGACAAGTTGACCATTAAGATCGCGTCTGATGATGTGATCCGCAGTCAATGGTCGAGAGGCGAAATTAAAAAGCCTGAGACGATCAACTACCGCACATTCAAACCCGAAAAAGGGGGATTGTTTTGCGAAAAGATCTTCGGACCCACACGCGATTGGGAATGCGCCTGCGGTAAATACAAGAAGATTAAGCACAAAGGCATCGTCTGCGACCGTTGCGGCGTTGAAGTGACGCTCGCGAAAGTGCGTCGCGAACGGATGGCGCACATTGATCTCGCAGTTCCTGTGGTGCACATTTGGTTTTTCAAAACAATGCCCTCTCGGATTGGCAATATCCTCGGCATGTCAACTGCCGATCTTGAGCGCGTGATCTATTACGAAGAGTACGTTGTGACAGATCCGGGCAAAACCGATCTGCAAAAAAAGCAGCTTCTCAATGATAACGAATATCGTGAAGCACAAGAGAAATGGGGAACAGACTCATTCATTGTCAAGATGGGCGGCGAAGCGATCCAAGAACTTTTGAAAACAGAAGACCTCTCGGGTCTTGTTGTCGAGCTCAAAGATCGCCTGCGTAAAACAAAGTCGATGCAAGCCCGCATGAAGCTTGCCAAAAGGCTCAAAATCGTAGAGGGCTTTTCTTCATCGACAAACAAACCCGATTGGATGGTGCTCGCTTGCGTTCCTGTGATCCCACCCGATTTGAGACCTCTCGTACCTCTCGATGGTGGCAGATTTGCCACGTCCGATCTGAACGACCTCTATCGCCGCGTGATCAATCGCAATAACCGTTTGAAATCGATCCTCAAACTCAAGACGCCCGACGTGATCGTCCGCAACGAAAAGAGGATGCTTCAAGAAGCTGTCGACGCTCTCTTTGACAACGGTCGCCACGGCCACCCTGTCATGGGCGCAGGCAATCGCCCCTTGAAAGCTCTCTCTGAGATGCTCAAAGGTAAGCAGGGCCGTTTCCGTCAAAACCTCCTTGGCAAAAGGGTCGACTACTCAGGACGATCGGTGATCGTCGTTGGGCCTGAACTCCACTTCAACCAGTGCGGGTTGCCCAAGAAGATGGCGCTCGATCTCTTTGAGCCGTTCATTGTAAAACGCCTCAAAGACTTAGGTTACGTCTACACGATCCGTTCGGCTAAGAAGATGATTCAAAAGCAAGCACCTGAAGTGTGGGACGTCCTTGAAGAGATCATTAAAGGCCACCCCGTCTTGCTCAACCGAGCACCGACGCTCCACCGTCTCGGTATTCAAGCCTTTGAACCTGTTCTCATCGAAGGGAAAGCGATCCGGATTCACCCCCTTGTGACGCCTGCGTTTAACGCCGACTTTGACGGCGACCAAATGGCGGTCCACATACCCCTCTCGATCGAAGCGCAGCTCGAAGCTAAGCTCCTTATGATGGCTCCTGATAACATCTTCTTGCCATCGTCGGGAAAGCCCGTTGCAGTGCCCTCGCAAGACATGATCTTGGGACTGTACTATCTCATGCACGATCCGGTGCTCCACCCAGACAAAAAAGGGCAACCAGTAAAGACCTTCAGCAGTCCTGAAGAAGTGCTGATGGCCCTCTACGCCGGTGGCAGCTATAACTGGCATAAACCGAAAAAGACAGAGCGTGTCGATCACCTCGGTCGCGGCATCCATGTCCATGAAAAGATCCGCGTCCTCATCGAAGGCGGTATTGTAGAGACAACGCCCGGGCGCGTCATTTTCAATACCATCGTGCCCAAAGAACTCGGCTTCCAAAACTATGTCCTGCGTAAAAAACGGCTCTCTGAGCTCGTACTCGAGTGCTACAAGAAGATCGGCCTCGAAGGGACCGTTCGCTTCCTCGATAAGATGAAAAACCTCGGATTTGCCGAAGCAACCAAGGCCGCGATCTCGATGGGGACATGTGACATTAAGGTACCAGCTCACAAACAACAAGTACTCGCTGATGCCGCAAAACGGGTTGCTGTTGTCAAAAAGCAATACGATGACGGTATCATCACTGAAGGGGAAAGACACTCGAAGATCATTGGGATTTGGACCGAAGTCTCCGATAAGCTCTCTGAAGATCTCTTCAAGCTCATCTACGACACCTCGGGAGGAGAACTCAATCCTCTCTATCTCATGGTCGACTCGGGCGCTCGCGGTAACAAATCGCAGGTGAAACAGCTCGGAGCTCTCCGTGGCCTTATGGCAAAGCCATCAGGCGAGATCATTGAATCGCCCATTACTGCGAACTTCCGTGAAGGTCTCACTGTAATGGAGTACTTCATCTCGACGCACGGAGCGCGCAAAGGTCTCTCTGACACTGCCTTGAAGACCGCCGACTCAGGGTATCTCACCCGAAGGCTTGTTGACGTGGCCCAAGACGTCATCATCACCCGCGCCGACTGTGGTACGCTCAATGGCATCGAAGTATCGGCCATCAAGCAGGGTAATGAGGAGCTGCTCCCCATTAAAGACCGCATTTACGGCCGCACCGTTCTCGACGACCTCTATCTCCCCGGCGACAGCACGAGGGTGCTCGCTCGGATTGGTGACATTTTGACGACCGGCCAAGCCGAAGCAATCGATGACTCTGGCATTGAAACAGTGCGCATCCGATCGGCTCTCACCTGCGAAAGTCGCCGCGGTATTTGTGCCAAGTGCTATGGCCTCAACCTGGCAACCGGCAATCTCGTCGGTCTCGGCGAAGCCATCGGGATTATCGCCGCTCAGTCGATCGGCGAACCTGGAACACAGCTCACGATGAGAACGTTCCACCTTGGAGGGATTGCATCCGCTGGAGTCAGCCCAGAGCTCATCGCCGAACAAGACGGCAT
>JBDKJI010000072.1:0-2539 GCA_039796655.1 Chlamydiota bacterium
GTGCAAAACGAAGCGATTGTAAAACAGGGGTATTTTAAAAACGCTGAAATCCATACCTCATTCATACAACGACTGCCGAGAGCAAAATCAAAATACCGCAGCTATCTCCCTCTTTTTCCTCTCGCAATTGAGCAATTTGACCTAAGTTCTTATGACCTGATTCTCTCCTCTTCACACTGCGTCGCAAAGGGCGTCATTACTTCTCCAGATCAACTCCACATTTGCTATTGTTATACGCCGGTTCGCTATGCATGGGATCTTATGCATACATATCTCAAAGAATCAAACCTCGACAAAGGCGTCAAAGGCATGTTAGCACGCTTAATTCTACACTACATAAGAGGGTGGGACGCCAACTCTTCCGCACGGGTAGATCATTTCATCGCAATTAGCAGCTGTGTCGCCCGCAGAATCCAAAAATATTATGGCCGAAAAGCGGAGGTCATCTTCCCTCCCGTCAACACCGCGTTTTACGAGCTAGAGACCAAAAAAGACTCTTATTATATCACCGCCTCTCGCTTCGTTCCGTATAAACGCATCGACCTGATTGTCGAAGCGTTTACCCAGATGCCTCACCAACGACTCATTGTGATTGGCGATGGCCCTGATTGGGAAAAAGTAAAAGCTAAAGCGGGGAACAATGTGGAGCTGCTAGGATATCAGCCGGACTCTAGTTTGAGATCGTATTTACAAAAGGCGAAGGGGTTTGTGTTCGCCGCTCAAGAAGATTTCGGAATCTTGCCCGTCGAAGCAATGGCATGTGGCACACCAGTGCTCGCTTATAGCAAAGGGGGCGCCCAAGATACCGTGATCCCTGGAAAAACAGGCCTGTTTTTCCAGGAACAGACAGTTGCCGCGTTCATCAACGGGATCAATGCGTTTGAGCGCACAGAGTTTGACCCACATGCCTGCAGGCAACAGGCAGAAAATTTCTCAGAAGAAGTGTTTAAGAGCCGCTTTCAAAAATTTGTCTCGGAGAAATATACCGAGAGGGGTTGAAAAATTGGAAAACGGGCAAGGAGGCTGCTTCAATTTTTCAGTCTGGGGTGAGCGGCCATGCTCTAGAGCATGCCGCGAATGAAGACGAAAAATCTGAGGCAAAGCCAATGCCGCCCGGAACCAATTTTTCAATCACGAGCGGTATACGCCTCTCATCAAACAGGCGCATAGCTCTCATTAGCAACGCGGCGCATATCCGCTTCCACCATCATTGCAATGAGCTCTTGCAAAGAGGTCTTGGCCTGCCATCCTAAAACACGCTGCGCCTTGCCCGGATTGCCGAGAAGAACATCAACTTCAGCGGGCCTAAACAGCGCGGGATCGATCACTACGTAATCCTCATAGCGAAGGCCAACGCAGCCAAACGCAAGCTCGCACATCGATCGGACGGTTGCAGTACGACCTGTTGCGATCACATAATCAGATGGAATCTCTTCTTGCAACATGCGCCACATTGCATCGACATAGTCGCCCGCAAAACCCCAATCTCTTCTGGCATCGATGTTGCCTAAACGAAGCTCTTGGCTTTTGCCTTGCTTGATACGGGCAACGGCGTCTGTTACTTTTCTCGTCACAAACTCAATGCCGCGTAGAGGGGATTCGTGATTAAATAAAATACCCGAAGAGGCGTGGAGTCGAAAGCTTTCTCGATAATTGACGGTCAGCCAGTGGCCGTATAATTTAGCCACTCCGTAAGGACTCCGCGGATAAAACGGCGTCGACTCATCTTGCGATTCGCGCTGGACAAGGCCAAACATCTCACTCGTCGACGCCTGGTAAAAGCGGGCTTTTGGTTGCGCCATCCGGATCGCCTCCAGTACGTGAGCCACTGCAAGACCCGAAATCTGTCCTGTTAAGATAGGTTGCTGCCATGAGGCGCCCACAAAACTTTGCGCCGCCAAATTGTACACTTCATCTGCGCTCGACTCTTCAAGGGCTCTGATAAGCGATGATACGTCAAGCAAATCGCCACTAATCAAATGCACATCATCCAAGATACCGAGCTCTTGAAGGCGCCATGTCGTATTCGATGAGCGCCTCGCAAGAAGTCCGTACACTGTATATCCCTTCTGCAAAAGCAGCTGGGCCAAATAACTACCGTCTTGTCCTGTGATACCTGTGATCAATGCGTTTTTTGACATATGGCTTCTAATCCTATCAGATCAACCGCGGTTTGGTACACTTGATTTACAGAAATATCCCGAATGCACGCCATCGATGGGCACCCCGTTTTTTGAAGACACGGGGCGCAAGGAACCTTGGCCATGATCGTCCGGCATAAAGAGTAGGGGGGCGCCCACATTGTGGGACAATTAATCCCAGCAAATAGAATAATGAGAGGCGTCTGGGTAGCGGCGGCCAAATGGACCGCCGCCGAGTCCACCGAAATCACAAGGCGCGCCCGCTGCAGAGTCGCTCCAAACTCTTGCCAAGAGAGCTGATTGCACAGGTTGATCGCTCGAGTGTGTTCTGCAACATGCTTGGTCACAGCCATCTCTCGATCGCCATAACCTGTCAAATAAATTGGCCCCAATACCTC
>JBDKJI010000073.1:0-4415 GCA_039796655.1 Chlamydiota bacterium
TCGTCGATGATCATCGTGTGCTTTTGCATGGCATTGACGGCGACGACGATTCTTTGATATTCGGAGCTGTTCAAAGATCCCGTCAAAATTTTCTCAGACTCTATCTCAGATTGCGAACAGATCATTCGATGGACAAGCTGCTGCGCGCTCATTTCAAGCGAAAAGATGGCGGTCGGCACTTGATTGCGAAAACAGATGTTCTCAGCTGTGTTGAGCGCAAGCGCCGTTTTCCCCATGGCCGGACGGGCTGCGAGAATCATCAAATTGGAAGGGCTTAAGCCGTTGATCATTTTGTCGAGATCGACAAAATGGGTCGGCATGCCAGTGATTACAGGTCCCTTGCCACCCCGCTCTTGATATGTCTGCTGTCTCTCCTGCAGCTCTTTCAGATAGGGCAATTGTGACTCTGCCCTGAGGCCCGAAAGCACATCTCTGAGCACAACACCATGTTGTCGTTGGTTCTCTTGGAGGATATTGAAAAATAAGCTCTGTGCCGAGTCGAGTGCTCCAAGTACATCGGAAGGCTCTTGTAAAGCGGTCCTTTCGATGTGCTGCGATGCATCGATCATGCGACGAAGCAACGCCTTATCGCGCACCAATGTAACGTACTCTTCAATGAATGCCGAAGTGCCCGCATACTGAGCTAATGCCGTTAAGTAACTGATACCGCCAACGAGCTCCAGCTTCCCTTGCCGCTTCAGCTCTTCGCCAATCAAGTGAATGTCGGCTGGCTTATCGGTAACATAAGCGCCTTTCAGAGCAGAAAAAACAATCTGGTGTTCGGTGAAATAAAAGTCGTGATCAGACAGAGCGTCAGCGCCCACATTCAGCGCGTTGATACTGCTCAACATGCAACCGAGCACCATCATTTCTGATTCTTTGGAGCTCGGTGGGACTCTGGATTTTTTGTCGGTATCCGCCATGTTCGAGACAATAGCAGAAAAAGGAAATGATCGGAAAGAGAGGGATTTGAACCCTCGGTACCCCTTTAAGGGGGTACGCGTCCTTAGCAGGGACGTGCCTTCAGCCGCTCAGCCATCTTTCCTTATGGTCGCAGTGTATCTTACTAAATTTAGCGATTTGAATCTATTCGATATCGTAAGGGGGAACAAAGCGCTTGCCGTTGAGGGCATTCCAATAGGTCGTCATCTGCGAGCCATCGGGGTTTTGGACTGTGATGCTATAGACGGGTAAAAAAATCTCGGTGGTCTTCCGAATGGCAAAATCGCCTCCAAAAGCGGCTCTTGCAATTGCCTCAATTTGGGACGAGCGATATCTTTTTTTGACACGTAAAGCGTGCTTTGTAGGCTTCGTCACCAGCCAATGCTCAAGACGCGTTTCAGGAATCACCTGTAACTTAGGATTTTGCAGATGTAAACGGTATGTGTTGCCTGCTTGTACAATCAAACTTTTTTTGCGACAACTATCGATCCAAGTGTCGAGGACGTTGTTTTCGATGTTCAAAAATTTCGACAACCCCTCGCGATCCCAAGCGCCCCCTTTCGAGGCAAGCGCATTGATGATTTTAAATTCTTGTCGATTGGCATTCGAAGCGATGCAATCAGTAAACCCATGGGTTTTTTCCCATGTGCTCGTATTGATCACCATCTCGCCATCAACAAGCCCCCACAAAATGACCCCTTCCCCAGTCTTATCGTGGGCGCGGATGTATTTCACATCCATCAGTAGGTAGGGGACAAACTTTAAGCTCGGCTCTAAAAATGCGTGATCGTTATCTTTGAGGAGTTCTTTACGATGCGTTTCCATGATGCTTTCGGCCGAATAGCGAACTTCCAATGTCTGGAAAGTACGAGCAGCCAAAAACTCTTCAATTTTTGATTGGACGCCAGGAAAATAGGTCCAAGACCAAAACCCTCCAAGGCTTGCCACTACCAGCAAAATCAGTAAAAACGCAGGTCGCATGACACCGCCTGTTTAGCTGAAAATGAATTTCAGCGCAAGCCCCTATTCTTTCATCGACAGCAAGAATTCAGCATTCGAGCTTGTTTTCTTCAGACGAGACAGAAGCAAGTTCATCGCATCAACAGGCGTTAAATCAGCCAGCCCCTGGCGCAAGAGATAGATTTTTTCAAGTTCGGCTGGATGGAACAATAGTTCTTCTTTACGCGTGCCACTCTTGATCAAATCAATCGCGGGATACACCCTTCGATCAGCCAAACGGCGGTCGAGGACAAGCTCCATGTTACCGGTACCTTTAAATTCCTCGAAGATCACCTCGTCCATACGAGAGCCGGTATCGATCAGCGCCGTAGCAATGATCGTGAGAGAGCCCCCTTGCTCCACATTACGTGCCGCACCAAAGAAGCGCTTTGGTTTATGGAGTGCATTCGCGTCCACACCGCCCGTCAAAATCTTGCCTGAATGGGGCTGCACTGTGTTGTATGCCCTGGCAAGGCGGGTGATGTTGTCGAGCAAGATCAACACGTCATAGCCGCACTCAACAAGACGACGCGCCTTTTCGATCACCATCTCGGCAATTTGCACGTGGCGCTCAGGAGGTTCGTCAAAGGTCGATGCAATCACCTCGCCTTTGATCGTTCTCATCATATCGGTCACCTCTTCAGGGCGCTCGTCGATGAGAAGAGCCATCATAATCACTTCTGGATTGTTGATTTCAACGGCGTTGGCAATATTTTGCATCAATACCGTTTTACCAGACTTAGGTGGAGCGACGATGAGAGCACGCTGTCCTTTTCCAATAGGCGAGGCAAGATCGAGCACTCGCATGGAGAGCTTTTCTCGCGACGTCTCCATCACAAGACGCTTGTTCGGATACAAAGGCGTCAAGTTTTCGAAAAGAATCCTTTCTCTGGTCTCTTCGAACGTCTTGCCATTGATCTTCTCCACCTTGAGCATCGCAAAATACTTTTCTTTATCTTTTGGAGCACGGATCGATCCAAAAATCGTATCGCCCTTGCGCAAGTCAAAGCGACGGATTTGCGCAGGAGACACATAAATATCTTCAGCTGAAGGATAGTAGTTATAGTTCGGGGACCTTAAAAATCCGAACCCATCAGGCAGTACCTCTAAAACTCCCTCGCCATACAGCACCTCATTGGGTCTTTCTGAAATTGTTTTCACAATCTCAAACACGACGCCTGACTTCGTCAAAGAGCCCGTGTGCTTGAGCCCAATGCCCCTAGCATACGCCTGCAACTGATCGATGTTCATTCTCTGCAAATCGGAAATACGGGTAACCGCCTCAAATGGAATATTTTCAGATTCTTTCGGGGCTTGCATGTCGGTAGGCTGATCTTGGTTCATGAGGAAGTTTCTCCCAGTTGTTTCATAAGGCTGATGACCTGCTCTTTGAGTTCAGCCAATGTTTTGTTGTTGTCGAGCCGATATTGCGCTCTTTTTGCCTTTTCCAAAGGCGGCATTTGCCGTCGCATGCGTAAATCATACTGCTCTACACCAAAGCGAGCTCGGCATACATTCTCATCTGCCACCACCGCAATAGTGACATCAAAGTCCTTGTCCCAACCCGCCTCAAACAACAGCGGGACCTCCACTACGAAAAGTGGATACAAAGACAGCGCCGTAGCCGCTTTGTAAATGGTTGCAATGGTCTCCTGCACAGCGGGATGGATGATTGTCTCTAGCGCTTGCAGAGCTTCAGCATCTCGAAAAACTCTATCGGCAACAATCTTACGATCAATGATTCCATCATGGACTATGCTGGGGCCAAGTAACTGAATGACTCTCTTACCTGAAGGCGCATCAGGACTCAAAAGGCCGTGGGCCACCTCGTCGGCGTCGACCACATAAGCGCCCTGCTGCTCAAAGAGCCGACACGCGGCACTTTTGCCACACCCGGGTCCGCCTGTCACAGCAACTTTTTTCAATAATTTTAACATTCGCCCCAATTTTTGCCAACGGCGATATGCACTTCGAGAGGCACATTGAGCCTCATCACTGTCTCCATGTGCGTTTTGGCGATTTTTTCGAACACCTCTACCTCATCGAAGGGCACCTCGAAGATCAATTCGTCGTGGATCTGAAGGATCATTTTGCCTTTGAGATTACGGTGCGAAATCTCTCGATCGATGGCGATCATAGCTAGTTTAATCAAATCAGCCGCGGTGCCTTGTAAGGGTGTATTGATTGCAAGTCTCTCGGCCGCAGCACGAATCGATGGGTTTTTGTTGTGGATTTCAGGGATCGGGCGCTGTCGACCAGTCAAGGTGCGTACCTTACCGGTCTTGGCGGCCTCTTCTTTCATCGTATCGAGAAATGCCTGTACTTTGGGATATCTTTCAAAATATGTTTTTATAAAATCTGAAGACTCTTTCATCGACACGCCAAGTTGTTTTGCAAGACCAAATGGCCCTTGCCCATACAAAATCGCGAAATTGACTGTTTTGGCTCGTGATCGCATTTCGGATGTCACTTGA
>JBDKJI010000074.1:0-5247 GCA_039796655.1 Chlamydiota bacterium
GGGTCAAGTTGCAGGGTCGATTGGTATGTTTCTCGTCGTCTACACGCTCCTCTTTGCACTGTTTCTTTTCCTTCTCGATCGGAAGATCAAACACGGGTTTGAAGCCGAATCAGATGAACTATACCATCTCTCAAAAGGGGGCGTCCATGGATCTTGAAACGCTTTGGTACGCAGTGATTGGCGTTGCCGTCTTGTGCTATGCGCTTCTCGATGGATTCGATCTCGGTGTCGGCGCTCTGTTGCCTTTCGCAAGAAATGACCACGAACGGCGCCTCTTTCTCAATTCGATTGGCCCTGTTTGGGATGGCAACGAAGTGTGGATCGTGATCGTAATGGGAGGGCTGTTTGCCGGTTTCCCTGGAGTGTATGCAACCTTGTTTTCGGGGTTTTACACCTTGCTTATGTTTTTAATTGCAGCGCTGATGTTTCGCGCAGCAGCCATTGAGTTTCGCTCGAAAAGACCTGGCCCCGCCTGGCGCCAAACGTGGGATCTCACGTTTTGCATATCCAGCGTGACGGTTGCCTTTGTTCTCGGCATTATTATGGGCAATCTCATTGTCGGCATTCCCCTTGATAGCGAGCAAAATTATATCGGGTCATTTACCGACCTTTTGAACGCCTATTCGATCCTCGTCGGCATCACATCTGTCGCGCTCTTCGCGATGCACGGCGCCATTTATCTCGCGTTGAAGACCGAAGGGGAGACTCACACCTTTGTCCGTATTTGGGTCAATCGGACGATTGCATTTTTTCTCATTTGGTACGCCATTTTATCGTTCATCACAGTACGTCACTTCCCCAAGATGACCGATCGCCTTTTCGAGGGGCCCTATTGGCTTGTGTTGCCGCTGCTCTCGATCCTCGCCATTTTGAACGTGCCGAGATTGATCAGCCGCCGTTCAGATGGATGGGCGTTTATCTTTTCGTGCATCAGCATCGCATTTTTATTAAGTCTTTATATGTTAGGGACGTATCCAATTTTGGTTCCTTCTTCTCTTGATCCGTTGTCAAACACGCTGACGATCTACAATACAGCATCCAGCCACGGCACACTCATCAATCTGTTGATCGTCGTCGCAATCGGTTTGCCATTGGTATTAGGCTACGGCGTTTGGATCTACCGGATTTTCCGCGGCAAAGTCCAAATAGGCCATACGAGCTATTGAGATTGATTTATATCGACACTGGATGTATAGAGTTGTCCTGAAATTGAAATAAGGATTCAAAATGAGCACTCAATTAAGAGCTATTTTAGCAAGACCATATTCCACAGAGGAGCTGGTAGCTTACTTGAGCGATCAAGACTTAGTCATCAGCGATCAGGCTTAGTAGCCCTGGTAAATACTAGTCGGGAGGCTCAAGTCGCTATTGTCAACGCCATTAGTCCTAAACAGACAACTTGGGTTGATGCCAATGACAGCAATCCCAGATGGGGTTCTGGGATTGCCGCGATTTCGACAAGGGGGCTTTTTTCCATGGGAAACAATCCTTGCACAACCAGTGGAGCGCTCTAGAGCACGCCGTTGTGTGAAGACGAAGAATCTACGGGAAAACCCACTACGGCATCGTAGCATAGAAGAAGGTGTTTAACGCCGTTCATGGCGCGGTGGGGCCTTTCTTCTGTTGGCAGAGAGTAAAAAGCTGCGATGAGATCTTTCGAGAACCCAGTATCCCAGGGAAGTGGTCCCTTGTCTGCTTTTGCGCTCTGCATAGCGAGAGCCCAGTACATTGAAGCCAAGTCGAGCCAGTGATAGGGCCACATCAAAAGTTCTTGGGTATCTGCATCGATCAGCTGGGAGAAAAAGACGCGGTCAAACGAGGGGTTTTGGCAGATGAAAACGGCTTTTTTGCGGCGGATGTTCCACTTGGTAAAGCGATCGATGATTTGTTGCGAGACAGCTCTGGGGGTTTGCCCTTGAGATACCTCGTCCCAAGTAAAACCGTTAATCCTAAGACTTTCTTGGTCGCTGCGCCCCCACGCCTCAATCGGTTGGTTGATGGTGGCGTGGAATGAGTCTTTAATCTCGCCTGTTGATAAATCAACGATTTGAAACGCGATCTCCAAAATGCGGTGGATCTGAGAATTGAGGCCATTGGTCTCTGAATCTAAAAACACCCCCAACACTCTTTCCCCCCAAAAGTTCACTTGTGTATACAACATAACAATATTTTTGACGCATAGGCAAGAATTTATGATGGAATCTCCTCTGTTCTTGTGGTACTCTCTTCCCCATGGCTTTAAACCCTCAAAAGTTCCGAGAGATCGTGTTCCAACTCCTTTACCTCAGGGGTTTTGCTCAAGACGAGGAAAAAGAGAGTGTGGCGATGGTCATGGCTGAGTTTAAGGTCACCCGGAAAGCGGTCCTAGAGGCGCTGGAGAAAGCCAAGGCGATCGAGGCGAGTTTGGCTGAGATTGACCCCAAAATAGAGCAAGCCTCGACGGGCTATGATTTTCAACGCATCTCTGGGGTCGAAAAGTGTTGCCTTAGGCTAGCGACCTTTGAGGTTTGCTATGGAAAAGATGTCCCTCCTTTAGTATCTATTGCAGAAGCGGTGCGCCTTACAAAAAAATTTAGTGCTCCAGAGAGCGCTCCCTTTGTCAATGCCGTATTGGACGAGATTTTCCATGGTCGAAACAAACCGCAGGCTGAGTGAATTTTCGACCTTTGGTATCGGCGGCCCGATTCGGTACTGCGTCGCAGTTCATAGTGCCGAAGAACTCAAACAAGCCCTGTCGACTGCCAAACAGCAAAACCTTCCCTTTTTAGTCATTGGTAAGGGATCCAACTCTCTGTTTAGCGACGCAGGCTTCGACGGATTTGTCATACTCAATAAAATCGACCACTGTATTTGGCATAGCGATCGGGTGGACGTAGGCGCTGGCTACTCGTTTTCGTTGCTGGGTAGCCAAAGCGCGCGCAAAGGCTTTTCTGGGCTTGAATTTGCCTCGGGTATTCCTGGCAGTGTCGGCGGGGCTGTGTTTATGAACGCTGGCGCTAATGGACAAGATGTAGCTGCTGTCATTGATTCTGTCGATACCATCGATCCTGACGGCAACAAGCGAACATGGACCCTTGCTGATCTCATATTTGGGTACCGCACATCGCCTTTTCAAACCATGCCCACAATCATTGTTGGTGCTATATTTCGGTTGACGCCCAAAAGCGAGGCGAGGGAAACACAACTCAAAATCATCGCCTATCGCAAGGCGACGCAGCCTTTGCAAGAGAAAAGCATTGGCTGTATTTTTCGAAATCCGTGCAAAGCTCTGCCAGCGGGCGCCCTCATTGAGCAGTGTGGTCTGAAAGGGTTGTCGGTGGGCGACGCCGCAGTATCGACGATACATGCCAATTTCATCATCAATAAAGGCTCTGCCACCGCAAGCGATGTTGTGGCGCTGATTGCTGAAATTCGGCGCCTTGTGTATGAACAAAGGCGCATTGAACTCGAGCCTGAGATTCGCATTATATGACATTTCGCGCAGACCTCCATTGTCACTCCAGCTGCTCCGATGGGACCGATGCTCCTGAAGCGCTTCTTCACAAAGCCAAGGCAGCCCATCTCAGCGCCCTGTCCATTACCGATCACGACACGCTCTACGCTTACACGCCCTCTTTGTTTCAATTGGCTGACGAGCTTGCCATTGAACTTATTGTCGGTATCGAAGTCTCATCCGAATACGACGATGCGACGATCCACGTTTTGGGATACGGCGTCAATCTAGAGTCGAGTTTTTTCGCGGCATTTTTGGAAAAAATGCAAAGGCGAAGAAAGGAGCGCAATCGCGATATTTTGCGAAAACTAGCCGCATGTCATATGGTGATCACGGAGCAAGAACTCGAAGAGTTCGGGCAACGCTCGAACAAAAAAAAGACAATCGGCCGGCCCCATATCGCAGCTTTGATGACAGAAAAAAAATACGTCCAGGCTCCACAAGAGGCCTTTGATAAATACCTTAAAGAAGGGGCTCGTTGCTATTCTGCGGGATTTAAGTACACCCCGCTCGATGTGATTGAAGCCATTCACAAAGGTGGAGGCGTTGCGATCTTGGCGCATCCCCATTTCTTGGCACCTGCCCGACTCAAAGAGAAAATTCTAGAGCTCCCTTTCGACGGCATCGAATGTTATTATGGCGTTTTATCCACAGGGCAAATCACACCCTGGGTCAAACTCGCTGAACAAAAGGGATGGCTGATTACGGGGGGATCTGATTACCACGGCACGATCCGCCCTCACATCACATTAGGTGCGAGTTGGATCGATGAGGCTCATTTTAAGAGGCTTTTGCAAGCCATAAAAAAGTAGGCGAATTGGGGCGATTGATCCATTTGTGATGGCACACTGTCCAATCTTGTGATGACATGTGGCTTGCCATGTCCACCAACGCTTTTTCTTCTTTGGCCCCTTCCCCGTGGCCTGGATAACACATCACCGAGATCGCTCCATCATCGGCGAGCAATTCTAAGCTCAGCTTAATGCTTTCTAAAGTAGTGTCGGTTTTCGTCGTCACCTGTTTGTTGCCCCCGGGTAAGTAGCCCAAATTATAAACAATTAACCTCGGTGAATAGGGAAGGGGAACAGCATTGAGTTCCAAATGGGTACGGCGATTTAAAAGAACTCTACGGAAATGGTCTGGTGATAAATGTTTTTTTAACAGCGTTTCAGCGCTTAAGATTGCCTCAGGTTGGATATCAAAAGCGAACACCGCGCTTGACGGGTCAGAAAGGATGAGCTGACTCAAGTACAGCGTATCATGGCCATTGCCACAAGTTGCATCGATGGCGATATCACCCGGTTTCAAATGAGCTCGCCAGTATTGTTTTGCTAAAGTGAGGTGAGGTGCTGACTTTTCCATAGTAAAAAACACTATAACTGGAAACAGCAGTTTTGACAACCCCCAACACCGCTTGCAAAGTTTAGAGAACTTTTGGTATCTTTTTGGGCCAGCGAATGGGGTGTTAGCTCAGTTGGTTAGAGCGCCACGTTGACATCGTGGAGGTCGGCTGTTCGAGTCAGCTACATCCCAAGATTTTCAAAGAAAGTTCTACAAACCATTTCTCCTTGCTTTTGTTGGGGAAAAGGTTTACCATAAAGAGCTTTGATAAAAAGGCAGAAATTGGCTTGAGAATTAATAGAGAGATTAGGGCGGACAGAGTGAGAGTGATCACCGAAAGCGGCGATCAACTCGGGGTAATGTTGTTGAGAGATGCGTTAGCGCGAGCTGAAGAAGCGGGGCTTGATTTAGTT
>JBDKJI010000075.1:0-2591 GCA_039796655.1 Chlamydiota bacterium
CAGCAAACGCGAGGACAGGAAACGACGGGTCGAGTAGAGCAATGGGGCCGTGTTTGAGTTCACCGCCAGGATAGCCGTTGGCGTGCACATAGGAGATTTCTTTGAGTTTTAAGGCAGCTTCCAGGCAGGTGGGGTACATGTAATTGCGTCCCATGAAGAAGAAGTCATCGTAGCGGTGGTACTTCTTCGCGAGAGCCTTGAGGCTTTCTTCCTTACGGAAGAGAGCCTCAATTTTTTCTGGTATCTCGCGCAGTTCATTGAGGTACGTCTCTAACAACCCCATAGAGCACTTTTTTTTCTTCAGCCCTAGAAATAAAGCAAACAAAGCCAACGTGGTAATCTGCGATGTGAATGCTTTGGTGGAGCAGACACTGATTTCTGGGCCTGCCTGTAAAAGCAGCGTATGGTCGGCTTCGCGGGTCAGCGTCGAGTTTTTTACGTTGCATATAGCGAGCACGCGGGCGTTTTTCGATTTGGCCTCTCGTACGGCAGCGAGCGTATCGGCTGTTTCTCCCGATTGTGAGATGGCAATGACCCACGTATTAGGTGATGCGAAGAGCAAGGGACGGTAGCGCCCTTCTGAGGCGATTTCGACGCGAGCGGGGATCGATGCAAAGGTTTCAATCCACCTCTCTGCGATCATGCCCGCATGCATTGATGTGCCGCAGCCGAAGATCAAGACTGAATCGATCTCATGTGCGACCCTCGCTAAGGGTTGAAATGCCTCAAACTCCATCCGCCCAACCATGGCGCTGCGCATCGTGATGGGTTGCTCGTGGATTTCTTTGAGCATAAATGTTTCGTACCCTGCTTTCGAAGGAGGGTGCGCGGACGCTTGGAATTTTTCTGTCTTTTTAGCAATAGGTCTACCTGCGGCATCGTAGAACAAAACCGTCCCTTGCTTGAGCAGCGCGGTTTCATCGGCGTGCAGAAACGAGACGTTGAGTGCCATACCGAAAAAAGCGTTTGGGTCAGATGCTGCCAAAGCTTCTGTCTGCGCGTCATCGACGGCAATGGACAAAGGGCATGCGCGTGCTGCAGCGACGATTTCATCGGGATGGTCTTTATGCACGGCGAGCAAAGCAAAGATTCCCTCGAGACGCGCGATCGTCTTTTGCATCGCTTCAATGAGGCTGCCGCGGTAATATTTGGCAAGCAGTTGCGCCACTGTTTCTGAATCGGTATCTGAGGCAAAACGGACGCCCTCTGCTTCGAGTTCTTTGCGCAGTGTTTCGTGGTTTTCGATGATGCCGTTATGAATGAGGCAAATCGATCGATGAGCATCGACATGCGGATGGGCATTGAGGTCGTTTACAGCGCCGTGCGTTGCCCAGCGCGTGTGGCCGATCGCGACATTCAGGGAAGTGAGATCCAGAGCTTTTTTTAGCTCGGCCAGTTTCCCCGCTTTTTTGCACAGGGCGATGTGGCCACCCACAACGCCACCGATGCCTGAGGAATCATAGCCGCGGTATTCGAGTTTCTCAAGGCCTTGCAGACAAGTCTTCAGGGCGTCTTTTTTGCCCACGTAACCAAAAACACCGCACATATGGAGTGCAGAATAGCGGAGCGATTATTTTTTTGCGATGGCTGTGATGGCAAGAAAAAGAGGGAACTCTCGGCGCGCCCGATTTTCCCGTTTTGCGTGGAGCCCATGGCTTTCTTTTTGGCTGCACCATTCGTCTATTGTGGCAATGACAAGATTTGCAGATTGGAGCATTGCCGAAAACTTTGACAAGGAAAAGTGCTGGGAAAATGTAATGGGTGATGCCTGCTGTTGACTCGGGTGCGTTTGAATGGGGATTTTCTCTTCCGACATGTAGAGATGCATCTGCCTGCATAAAACGTTTCTACCCGCATCGACTACCCAACCGCTTTGTCTTGGAATACGGAAGGCAGGGTGGTTGAGGACGAAAATCATCTGTCCGTCTGGTTGTAAATGGCGCTGTGCCTCTCGGATCGCCTCATCGGGACGCTCCATGTTTTGGAGCGAAAGGATGAACACAATCGCATCAAACAAGGCTCCTTCCAGATACGTCGTCGCCGCATCGGCGACGACGTATTGGGACGTGTCCCTTTTTTTGCCTCGGATTGCGTGTCGAATTAACTCGTGAGAACCATCAATACCAACATAGTCGCAATCGATGTGCCTTTCTAAAATGCCCTGTCCACAGCCGACGTCGAGGATCGTCTTGACTTGAGCGCGTTGTAACTTGGCCAATACATTAGGCAAGATCAAGGTGCGATGGTCAAAATGCCCTTCTGTGCCGACACACCCTTGATACCAGCGGCTCGAATCATCCCATTGGCTGGCGTTCTCTTTCACTTGCGCACCCACTCTGGTTTTCTCGCGCGGTAGATCAATAAGGGGAGTGTGCAGAAGAAAATCGTAGCGCCGATCAAAAACCCCTCAAACGTCATAAGGTGTCCCACATCGAACGAATCAGGTGGGAAAAAAGCAAAGACAAACCCAAATGTCGAACCCATCATACCCATGAGAGCGACGACCCAAACGCCCACGTTACCACCGGGGATGACAAAAAGCCGTTCCACATTGGGTTTTTTGTAGCGCAGTACAATGACCGAAATGAACA
>JBDKJI010000076.1:0-2552 GCA_039796655.1 Chlamydiota bacterium
TTAATCGACGTCAGTTCGAACAGAAATCGTACGAGGTGCGCGTCGATCACGCTCGAATGAGCCGCGATCAGGTGGTGTTTTTGGCAGTATTTGTGGTCAAGGTGGTGCTGGGTCTTTTTGCTTTCGTTATCAAGCCGTGGCTGGGAGTACTGTTCCTTGCTGGTAAGCGGTCACTGGGCGACGTATTGCAATCAGCGACGAATACTGTCTAGGTCTGAGCGCAGTGGGTTTGCGGCAAACCGCTGTTTCCATATGCGCGGTGTGAGTTCGGATACCTGACTCGCAGGCTGTTGGCTAATGCGCAGTAGCACATCAACCAGATAGGTGTATGGATCAATCTGATGCAGACGACACGTTGTGAGCAAGCTTTGTAGAATGCCTATCTGTTTCGCCCCCATTTCTGTCCAACAGAACAGCCAATTTCGACGTCCCATCGGAATCGATCTCAGCGCTCGTTCCAGGTGATTCGTGTCGATCGGAACATCAGGATCCAGAAGAAAAACTTCTAGTCCCCCTCGCCTCACCCGGACGTAATTAAGAGCTTCGGTCAGCGGACTGCTAGGTAATAATCCCTGTCGTTCAAACTGAGACTCTACCCAGGAAAAAAATCGCTCAATGACTGGCTTGCTGTGTTCGTGGCGGTATTCTAGCTTCTTTTGCCCTTTCAGCTTGTGCTCTTTGATATGGGATTCTGCTGCATAAAGAAGGGCAATCTGTTCCAGTGCTTGGGAGCTGGCCTCTGGGTCGGCTGTCTGCGCATCAAAGAATTTCCGACGACTATGAGCCCAGCATTGAGCATGGGTGAGACCCGTTTTCTCGGCGTATTTGGCATAAGCCGTGTAACCATCACTTAACAAGACACCGCCTTCAACTACATCCAGGCCTAGAGCCTGTTGCACATGTTCGCTGCGGCGACTCTCAAAGAAGGGGAAGCAAATTTCATCATGCTCACCATAGATTGGCCAAAAGTAGGCCGACTTCATTTTTCCTTTTCCGGCCTTCCCGGCTTTGATGGGCGTTTCGTCCATGGCTTTGACTCGTGACGCACGAATCGAAGCCAGTTGGGCTTCATAGATCGGCTCAAGTAGGGCAGCAACTTGTTGCACAAGCTGAATAAGCCAACTGCGGCTAAGCGTAAAGCCTGCATCAATCAGACGGCGATGTTGACGGTACAGCGGGATATGGTAGAGCAGTTTGTCTATGGTCAATCCGGCCAAAAAACTCACATCAGCCCGACTTCCGTCAATAACCCCGGCCGGGGCAGAGGGGCAAAGCAGTTGTTCGGTATCCCGTCGCTTGATCTGTTCCCGGCGATAGTGCAGAACCACATAGCTACCCGGGCGCTGAGCCAGGCGGTAGCTATCTTTGTAGCCGATGACTTCGTATTGATCTTCAGTTAGCCCAATTGCATCGGAGTGGCGCAGGTCGATCGTTTCCATCGGGACGCGTTCGGCATCAAAGAAGCTCAGCCCTTCTTGGTCAGACTCCTTTTGCTGCCGAACTCGGCGAGTGTGGCTAGCCACTGTCTGACTAGCCGGTAGCTGGGTTGGGAGGGTTACAAACACTTCACCCAGGCTCATCTGGTCAGGACTGGATACGTCAATTCGCCGTTCACTTTTCTGACCAAACAACTGCCGCTTGAACCAATCGAGCTGATGCTGTAATCCAATAACTTGCATTGCCAAATCGACAATCTGCTGTGGCGTAAAGGCCTCGGCTTCAGTAAGAGTTGGCAATTTGACATGTGAATTCATATGCCGATATTTTATCAAAATTTGGAATGTTTAGCTCGTATTTGCAGGCAGTTTGTAGCGTTTTTTGATGGTTTTTACCTCTATGCCCTCGAGTATCAATTTCAGCGCGGTCCAATCCAGCTCTTGACGAGGGATTGTATTCCAATTGCCCAAAAATGCACCTTGCTCTAGCCGTTTTCCCCATAGGCAAAAGCCAGATCGATCCCAATACAGAACTTTTATTTGCGTTGCTTTGCGGTTCATAAAAACAAATAAATGACCGCTGAGCGGATCTTTTTTCAACACGGAGCGCACCAAGGCATGAAGGCCATCGTAGGATTTACGCATATCCGTCGGTTGATCGCACAGATAAACCAGGACATGCTGCTCGGGGAAAAACATCAGCTGCGCACCAGGTGCAAAACCAGACCGCCCCCGAGTTCTAGACGGATATCAAGTCGGCTACAATTCGTCGCTGGCGAATTCAGGCTGCCAAGCTCGACAAAAGAAGGGGTATCGTCTTGCGGAGTAGGAGGCAACTGAGGCAGGGTTAACTGATTGCGCCACTTATAAAAGCTGTACTCACTGATTCCCTCCTGCCGACAAAAAGCAGCTACACTAAGGTCGCAGACGGCGAATTTTTGGAACAATGCCAACCAATCGTCTGAACTCCGTGCCTTGCTATTAGCCATCATTACCTCCACTGGTTATCGTGAGGTAAATTGTTCAACAATCATCGACCAAAGTCTGCAACGCCGTCCAGTGACCGCTTACCAGTAACCAGATATCCGCTGAGCTCGTCGTGCGCTGCGTAGATAG
>JBDKJI010000077.1:0-6665 GCA_039796655.1 Chlamydiota bacterium
TGTGGCGCCGCCGCTGCCATCGTCATTGGCTGTGTAAAGCCCAGCACCAGCGGCGTTGCCGCGGCCAATGCCGAGGAGATCAAAGCTGGGAATGACTTGCGCCTGGACCCACTGGTAGTTAGCATCGACAGCCCAATCGCCTTGCTTTTTCACAAGCCCAATGGAAACACCCGCGTAGCAGCCCAAGTTTTGACGACCAAATGCCTGTGCATTAGGAACATGAGCGTGTTGTAATGGGTTGTTCAGAGCGATGTGGTTCATGAGGCCGGCCGCGTAGAACTTAATCAGCTTTTTGCCGATCCATTCGGGGTAGAATTGATACGACATCAAAAACTGCGACACAAGAAACCGGAAGCGGAGCATAGCGAGCTGGTTTTCGACGTTGGTTGTTCCATGCCCTGTCTCACTACCAGGTCTGTACCAATCGATGAGAGAGTACTTTAGGTTCAAGCCAGTGTTGGCAACACCGAGCGCCCCGATTTCGGTCACTAGGCCATAGTGGTTAGTCTGGTCGTTGATGAGAAACGCTGCCAAGTTGCAATACATCTCGCCAATCGAGTCAAACGCTTTGCTAAAGCGGAAAAGAAGACCATCAAAGAGCGAGGCAAACTCTACTTTGGAATCAAATACGTTGTACAAGTTTCTTCGGCCGATTTCACCGTCGAGTGTGAACGTGTCGCCAGGGATAAAGCGTCCCCCAAGATACGCTTTTTCGAGCTTGATCTTGTTGACCGTTCCGCTTCGGATGCCCATGTCGTTATCAAACTCGAGTTTGATCGCAGCCCAGGTGCGATCTGTACGGTAATCGATCATGACGTTCACTTCGACGTCCCACGCATACATCGGCTTTATAACGCCTGCCGCACCCACGGGCGTGCCTCGTTGCTGCACGCCGTTACGCTTCTCGTTTTGAGCTTGGAATTCGGTTCTCACCTCGCCGCTGAGAGACAAGTCACCGCCGATTTCTTTAATCGTCACCATCCTTTTGTCACGCAGCCATCGTCTCAGCGCGTCCATGTCTTGACTATCGGGATCTTTTTTGTCGTCGAATTGCACATCGGGACTTTGCGCGACGACTTGCGCCAGAAGAGGCTGCACGGCTAACAGAAAGAAGGGAACGAGATGCTTGAGTTTTATCATTGTACGCCTTTGACAATAAAGGAGGTTTACCATTGTAAGGCGTTGTTCATATTCTGGCAAAGGAATTTCAGAAACGGAGTTGACCTGATAGAGTCAACCCCTGCTCAAACCATCCCCGCCACTCCACATTGAGCGCGAAACAAGAGCCCCATGTCAAGGTACACCCGCCATAGGGTCCAATTGCGTGCCTTTGATGCATCCGCGCGGTGCCGGTAACAAGAGGAGCGATTTTCAGACGCATCCGATTGGTAGCGAACCCGATGTAGGGGGCAAACGGTCCAATTTTTTGGGTCAGGCCGGCTGACACCTGCCAATAGCGCATCACAGATCTGCACTCACCTCGAACAGCCCTACCGTCCGTGTTTTCATGCCCCTTCATCCAATTCCACCCGCCTGCATGCGCGTCGACGGCAAGTGTTGTGTCAGCCATTTCGAGCAAGATGCATTTGGCAGCGCCGCTCCAAATGAGCCCTTGCGATAATTGCCCCGAGACGTTTTGTCCCACTTGCTGCCACTGCCAAAAAAATTGGCCCGATCCCACTTCGCCCTGCAAACAGAACCTTTCTCGAATGTTCCATCCCACCGTGGCTATCTCTGAGGTGCCTTCGATGGTCGCATTGTGAAGATCGATTCCTTGGACGCTGTGGCAGGCCTTCAGTCTTTTTGAGATCAAATAATCGCCCGCTACGCCCAGCTGGGGATTGGACCAGAACGTATCTGGCACGACGCACCCTTCGAATAGAAGGCTCGGCAACGCTGGATTGCCAACGGGGACTGCAAACGCTGCCGCGTTAAAAAGCAATGTCAGCAGACAAGGTAAGAGCCTCTTCATCAACGAGTCGTCCTTCTATGTTGAGCATGAAATATTTGCCGGTAGATAGCGCACATCCGATATAGACGCCGACGGGATTACGGCTAACGAACTGGTTGATGCCCGATCCCGACTGCGAGATCGCAACGGGAAACGACCCCACTTTTGTGTGGGCGCGGGAATATTTCACACCGAGATAGGGGGTAAACAAATCGATATGAAACGAAAAGTCGCCATTGACTTGCCACTCATGCCACTGGCATCTGGCTCCTTGCGTAGCGCTACTCACGCCATCTACGTTAAGCCACGCCACATTGTAGTTACACGCCGTATAGCGTCCGCCAAAGCCAAGACAGCAGCCACCCCACTCGATGGCAATCGCCCTCGCGCCTACGGCCCACAAGAAATCGTAGCGTGTCTCCATCTGCGTGTTGTGGATAGCGTCGGTGGTATCTGTAAAGCGCCAGCTCGCTTTTGTTTTGGAAGAGCCGAAAAGAGCATACGCATCGAGTCTCTTAACGGCGTTCAAAGTGATTGTGCCGCTATTGGTGTCTTGCTGGTATGTGTCGACTCTGCCGTGCCCTTGGATTTTTTGTTTCATCTTGCCATCCGAAACAAAGTCGCCTTCGTAGCCCATTCGAACATCGATCCAACTGCTCGGGGGAATAAAAAACCCTTCCTCGATGATTTTACAACTCGCAGTATTGCCGACAGGAGACGCCATTAATAGGCACGGGAGTAGAGCAGTAAACAACAATGTCTTCATTTTGACTTTGTTATACCACCGACGGAACATATACCGCTCGTGATTGAAAAATTGGTTGCGGGCGACGTCGGCTTTGCTTTCAATTTTTCGTCTTCATTTGCGGCATGCTCTAGAGCATGGCCGCTCACTCCAGACTGAAAAATTGAAGCAGCCTCCTTGCCGTTTTCCAATTTTTCAACCCCTCGCGGTATATTCTTCTCGGTTTGTCAATATTACCCAAGGCAACTGATTCGACGGTCCGTATTGATCTTCCCATTCATGCATCGGAACCCCTTTAGTGGCGGTTCTATTAAATCGCCACAATTCCCACGCGCCTGTCATCGGATTACGGCACCAGCCAAACGTCCACCCCGCCCAGTTCGTATCGGCAAATAAATAGGGCTTAGGCAGCGCCTTTTTTTGGTTTCTCAAAAACTCGATGATCATAAGATCCCAATCGACCTTCGAAAAGGGGGCCTGGGTTTCTTGCAAGATCCACGCTTTCATCGTCGCCTGTAAAGCATCCGAAGTGATGTACGCCTGCTCGAGGTGAGGCAAAGCCCTACTTGCCTGTACCGCCCTACCAAATTCGACAAGCAGAGCTTGGGCCTCGTCCCTTGGATGCAAAGGCAATGTCTCGTAGAGAAACGCGTCGACCCAATTGTCGGGCCTGCGGACAATAGCCCCCACCGCTTCGATCAGACGATCGCGTAGCGATCGTCTGTCTGGGATTTGGCGATATCGGTGCAAAAACAAAGGCTTTGTCACGTCTGGCAAAGTTTCACTCAACTTCTCTACCAACGTCTCTTCCATCGCTTCGGTATAATCAATTCGAATAGGCTCGTGCTTTACAACAGGCGCTAGCTTTCCGATAAACGCGTGCGTCGGTGAGTGAACGAGAAAAGCGACACCCACAGGCAGTACCGAAAAATGGGCCATGACTTCCTCGATCGAACGAGGGACACATGCACGCTCAGTGACGGCTTGTGATAGGCCATAATAGTTTTGCACCAGCGTTTGGAGCGTGCCTCCCGAAATGTAATCCCACGGCGATTGCCTACCATGCTTGTATGCGAAACGGAATGCCGCATCGATGAATTCTTGCGTACGCAAGAATTGAACAATTTCGGTAATCGTGTCCGAAACAAATGCGCGGTCCAAGGGTTTCGGCAACTCAAAATCAGGCTCATGGCGCACAAAAAAATCACAAAGCGCATTCACGTATTCTTTCTCCGAATGAATGAGCGACCACGACGCGGCATCGATTCGACCTTGTTTGTATAGAAGACGAAATCCAGCAGGGCTGTCGTCGTATACGTGTCCCTCGAATCGCACTTGCAATGATGGGTCGAATACTTCTTGAAAATCGGTTTGGAGCATCGCATCGATCTGCCCGATGAGCGATGTAAAGCTATGCGAGTACGCTTCAGCAAGGCGACTTGCCTTGTCGCGCAGCGACTCGGCGGCTTGTGCAGCGTGCACCGCCGAAATAAGCTCTGTTTGGCGCTGATGACGTCTTGCATCTGTATCTGATCGACCCATGAGAGCTTCTAACGATCGAACTTGATAGAATGCCGTCTCATACACACGGTGCTGCTCCGCAGCGTCTTGATTGGCTGCCTGTAGCTTTTGGGTAATGCTCTGGTATAACGCATCGCCAAGTCCCCCGGGCTGTTTGGCATCGAGCCCAAGGCCGATGTAAAGGTTCCACCTTGCAAACTCCACCTTCACATCGGCAAACGAGGCAATCGTATACTCCCACGCGCGAAGAAGAGACGCCTCAGTCAAAAGTCGAAACGTCGATCTCGCTGCCTTAAGCGCTTTTTTCCAACGAGCCACTTGCTTCTTTTTTTCATTCGGTCTTTGATAGTGGATCGCGCCTTGCCGAGCCACCATCGCTTCCATGAGATTCGATTCTGATGTCTCTTCTGTCGCGAGATCCTTTTCGGTAAGCCCTTCTCTGATTAGCAAAACCTGACGCAATAGTTCGTCGACTGTGACGGGTGTTGTCTCAAGGTCGACATCGATGTCGCCGAGAGCCGCCTTAATGCCCGGAGCCTTCCACCACTCTTTGACAGAGCCCAGAGGCTTGAACAAATCACCCTCGCCGCTCGTAATGCTACAGGGCGCCGACCACTCCTTACCTTCAACGACCCGCCTAAGACTGCCTACGTTGAGTAGATCGAGAAGGTCTTTGAAAAACCGCTCGGGTTGATCCCTTTGAACTAAGATCGCCGGCGCTGTCGCAAAACAAGAACCTGTCGCTTGCCTGAGCGGTGTGAGCCAAGCAATTAAAGCAGCTCTCTGAATGTGGATATCGCTGAGCTTGTCCACTTCGTCGGGCCACAGTGTTTCTCGAACAATGTGCTCCGCCCTTTTATGAGCCAAAGGCAGGCTAAATTTTTTAATGACCTTGGCAAAGACATCGATCCGTTGCAGACAGTTGAGCACGTGGGCAAAGATCTCGGCATCGTCAGGAAAACCAACCGGAAAGGGAGTCTCTGAGATCCCTTTAATCAGAGCGTGCAAACAATCGCGGTCGATCTTTCCAGACTCTGGTACTAAAAGCGTACCTACCTGCCAACCAATATAACGCGCACGGAAGCGCAAGGGATCTTGGATGGGGTAAGCCTCCATCTGCAAAGAAATAGCATACATCTTAGGCAACTGGATTCTTTGCATCCAGCTGCCTGGAGGGACCTTGGCAAGCAACCCTAAAAACTGTTTTTTTTGTTCCAACATGTAAAGCCGCTTTACATAACCGATTCGAGTCCGGTAAAATGTTGTCCCGGAGAACCAGAGCGTATGAAAGTTTACGTTAACAAAAAATCGATCGAACTACCAGAGGGCGCAAGTCCCAGGGCCTTGGCTCTGCAGCTTCACCTGACAGCGCCGGAGCAAGCCGTCGCGGTCAGTGTCAATGGAACTCTACGCGATTTCGACATCACACTTGCCGACGGCGATGAAGTCGCCTTTTGGCATTTCGACGATCCTCTCGGCAAAGAGGTGTTTTGGCATTCGTCCGCCCACGTGCTAGCCCAGGCGATCTTGCGCCTGTTTCCTCAAGCCCAGCCTACCATTGGCCCACCAATTGAGAACGGTTTCTATTACGATTTTGGCAACTTGACCCTTTCCGATACCGATTTTGACAAGATCGAAAAAGAGGTCGAGGCAATTTTGGATGAAAACTACAAAACGGTCCGCTCTGAATTTGGCACGCGCCAAGAGGCGAAAGAGGCATTTGCAAACAATCCGTACAAGGTCGAGCTGATTGAAGGGTTTGAAGACGGTCCGATTAGCGCCTACACACAAGGCGAATTTGTCGACCTATGCCGAGGCCCCCACATTGCAGCACTCGGAAAAATCCGCGCCTTTAAAATCCTCAAAACATCGGGCGCTTATTGGCGCGGTGATGCAACGCGCGACATGTTAACACGCGTCTATGCGATTTCGTTTCCCGATAAAAAGCGTCTTAAAGAATACCTTTATTTGCTTGAAGAGGCGAAAAAACGGGACCATAAAGTACTGGGCCCTGCTCTTGACTTGTTCTCCTTCAAAGAAGAAGCGCCTGGCATGCCGTTCATCCACCCACACGGCCTGATCGTCTGGAATAAACTGGTAGAACTGCTCCGCGAGTGCCTTGTCGAGGATAACTACGTCGAGATCCAAACGCCGGCGATGTTGAGTAAGGAGCTTTGGGAGAGATCAGGCCATTGGTATCACTACAAAGAGAACATGTATACCTCTCAGATCGAAGAGCGCGAGTTTGCTATCAAACCGATGAACTGCCCCGGTTGCATCTTGTATTACGGCAGCGCAACGCATAGCTATCGGGAGCTACCCTTGAGAATCGCCGAGATCGGCCATGTGCATCGCTTTGAAGCTTCAGGCGCTCTCAATGGCCTCTTTCGCGTCCGCAGCTTTCACCAAGACGACGCGCACCTCTTTTTACGGCTCGATCAAATCCGC
>JBDKJI010000078.1:0-2502 GCA_039796655.1 Chlamydiota bacterium
CACTGCTCAGCAGGGTGGCGAAGGCAAAAATCGCCCGCCTGAGTCCAAGCCGCCAGGTGATAAATTCGATCATATGTTGTCGTATCAAACTGATCTAATGATGTCGGTACCGTCAGATCACACTCGCTCGACTTGATCTCAGTAACCTCGTGACCGAGCCCTCGGAGCTTCTTGACGAGATGCTTGCCCAAAAATCCGCGGGCGCCGCTGACCAGACACTTCACGCGATCACCGGGAAGTGGAGTAAGACGCCTTGAGCGATCAAAGGGGCATAGTTTTTCAGTAACTCTGACCTAAAGTTCCAGGCCAATACATAGTAAATATTAGGATGCGTTTTCACAGCCTCTTCCATGATGATTGGAATGTGTTTACCGGGGCTAAACATCCCGTTTCTAAGCGGGTTTTTTTCAACGAGCACTTCCAAAATATCGGGCCCTATCCCAAAGTAGTTCAAAAGCGTGTTCCCTTTCACCGGAGCGCCGAGCCCAAATAATCTCTTATTTGCCCTTTTTTGCGCTTCGATGAAGCGCAGATTGTCCTCTTTGAGAGCCTTCATATTTTGGGCAAACCGGTAATAAGCATCGATCTCGTTACACCCCGACGCTTCTTCCGCCTGTTGTAGCGCGACCAGCCTATCCGAAATCGACCGCTTGCCTCGATGTCCCGCAAACCCAATGATCGAACCGCCATGAATAGAGGCAAAACGGGCATCAAAGAGCTCAAGACCATGCCGTTGCAGTAGGCAATTGACTGTTTTCAAAGAGTAATACAACAGATGTTCGTGGTAAATCTGATCAAATGCAACGTTGTCCATCATCGCTTTGACATAGATAAATTGAACGACAAACACACCGTCCGATTTGAGACATTTGTGAATCCCTTCCGTCACCGAGTGCAACTCTTCTAAGTGAAAAAACACGCCCGCCGCGTTGATCACGTCAAAAGTGCAGTGCATCTCTTGAGCCAGCTCGAGATTGAAAAAGGCCTCAAGCGTAGGGACGCCTTGTTGAAGCGCTATCTGCACCGGCAGATGCGCGGGGTCTACACCTAACACATCGTATCCGAGCTTTTTGTAGCAGAGAAGCTGCGTACCGTCATTGGATCCGATATCTAAACAGCTCTTACGAGGCACGTGGGCAAAAAAACGACGATCTACCTCATCTGCCACATCAGCGAAATGATTTTGCAGCGAGCGGGTGACGCCCGAGAGATACGTGTGGTTCGCATTCACCTCTTCTTTCTGAATCGTGTGATCGAGCTGGGCCGTTTGACAATCGTGGCAATGGACAACTCTCAAAGGGTAATAAGGCTCTTTGCCAAGCTCTTCGTAAGAGAGAAACTGATTGGCACGTGGCTGTTTGCCCAAATCAATCGCTAAAGACAAGCGACTACCGTCGCACACTCGACATTGCATAGTACGAAAAGTCTAATCAAAAAAAGAGGTGAACGCAAACGAAAAACTCTGATACGATCCTTGACTCGTGAAACGGATCATTTCTCGCACGCCGCTGCGCATCAGTTTTTTTGGAGGGGGGACCGACTATCCCGCCTATTTCTGCCGCCATCCAGGCGCCGTCTTGGGCACTACGATTGACCAATACACCTACGTAAGTCTCAACACACTCAGTGACTTCTTTGATCACAAGCTCAGAATCAGTTACTCGCAGATCGAACTGGTGAAAACTTTGGACGAAATCCAGCATCCAAGTGTCAAAGGCTGTCTGCAACACAAAGGTATTTTTCCCCTCATCGATGTACATATCGCCGCCGATCTGCCCGCAAAAACAGGCCTTGGTTCTTCGTCCTCGTTCACTGTAGGCTTCCTCAACGCTCTATACGCTTTACAAGGCAAACGGAGCGCCAAACAAAAACTCGCAGAAGAATCGTGCTTTGTCGAACAAGAAGTCGTCAAAGAAAACGTCGGGTCGCAAGATCAATTTCACGCATCGTTTGGAGGACTCAATATCATCGAATTTACCCCTGCCTCAATTCGCGTCAGACCTGTCGTCATTTCCGCTGAAAAAAAACAACTGCTACAAGACCATCTTCTCATGTACTACACTGGCATGACTCGGATTGCCCACGAAGTTGTCAAAGAACAAATCGCCAACACAAAAGCACACTATAACGATGCCGCTCTACAACGCATGTATGAAATGGTATTCGAAGCGGAGTCAGCGTTTTCGGACTTATCGGGAGAGACGATGCTCCGCCATATTGGCGCCCTACTGGACGAAGGCTGGAGGCTCAAGAAGTCTTTGTCATCCAAAGTATCGCATGCATTCATTGATGACATTTACACCAAAGCCATCCAACACGGGGCCTACGGTGGTAAACTGTGCGGCGCAGGGAGCGGTGGCTTTTTGATCCTTTTAGTTCCCAGTGATGCGCGAGCTGAAGTCAAAGAGGCACTCAAAGACCTTCTCGAAGTAAAGTTTCGCTTCGAAAGCGAAGGAACCACCATCATCTATATGAAGGAATAACCATGCTCGAAGCGGTAAT
>JBDKJI010000079.1:0-6347 GCA_039796655.1 Chlamydiota bacterium
TCCCAAACCGTTGTAAAAAACATGGTCGGCAAGCTCTAATAATTCAACATCTCCCTTGACCAACTCATAGCTATGAGGATCGAGCTCTCCGTCGATAAGCACCCACACGGCAACCCGATCGCCTCCCACTTTGGCCACAACATCGCCAATTTGGCGCGTCGTGGTTAAAATTTGTATTGCATCTGTTTTGGCCACCCAAGCTTTCATCTGAGAACCGCGACCAGCGGGCCCACAACTAGTCAAAAAAAAGAATAAGAGAACAATCCAGCGCATAATATCTGGCATCATCTCATAAGAACCTTTACAGATAAAGAAAGTTCGTTTGCGCATATAATAAATTGCATAAAAACAATAACGTGCATATAATCCAAAACAAACCAGAGCCTAGGCGAACAAAACGATCGCCGTTGATTTTGGAAATGTTTTGAGAGTCTGTTGTTGATTTTTAAAACAAGACCAGTTAAAACAACATCAGTTTGAGGAAAGTTTTTCCTTGTCAAACGATAAAAAAAGGAATGTACCCATGGTCGTGGCACAAAAAGAACCACATACTGAAACGAAAAATCGAAGCTCCAAAGACGTCGAAGACGTAATCTCAAGAGCCATTAAAAAAGTTGGAGCCCGCAAAGAAAACGAGCTTTGCAAATACCTCCCGATGAAGACGGGCGGGTACATGCACCACTTCACGCTGAGAAAGATGAAAGTGAAGCAGCCGCAAGAACTCTCGTCGATCATCGAACGATTTGTCATCCAAGCTGATAAGCCAATCGTGGTCGCTCCTAAGCAACGCGCCCCTAGAGGCTCTCGCAAACGACGCGAGCACATGAACTTTACCCGCACCCAACTCGAACGCATGCTCAATATTGCAAGACTGGCTGGCGATAAAGAAATCATCACGATTCTCAGCCCAAAAAAATCATTAGCCGCCGCCAAACGAGAGCTCATCCAATCGGTCCGACAAAATAAAATTGAAGTCGAACTGTGGAATAGCTACGTCGAATCAGCCAACGCAGCGCAGATGCTCGCCAGCGCTGAGATGGCCAGTCTCATCTCACAAGTGTAATTTTTACTTCCCCGACAATCCCCAGGCCAATGCAAATCCTGGGGATTTTTTGTTGAGTTTTAAACGATTCAATGTATAATTTCCCATGGAAAGTCGGATAAATCCGACTCATTTGAAAGGAATAAACCGATGTCGCAATCAGCAACCCAAGAATTTGGGAAGTGGCGCTCGTTCTTTTGGCCTGTCCATAATTTCGAGCTCAAAAAACTTCTTCCTATGCTGTTCTTGTTTTTCTTTATTAACTTCAACTATACCGTTTTGCGCGATACAAAAGACGCGCTCATCGTCACAGCGCCTGGCTCTGGTGCAGAGGCAATCCCCTTCCTGAAAGTATGGGGAGTTCTGCCCTTTGCCATTATCTTCATGCTCATCTACTCCAAGCTGAGCAACGTACTGAGCAAGCAACGCCTGTTCTACACGACGATCAGCTCGTTCATCGTATTCTTCGGGCTATTTGCCCTGGTCCTCTATCCTTACCGCGACGCTCTTCACCCATCAACATCAGCTGATTGGTTGCAGACAGCTCTCCCTGAAGGATTTAAAGGACTCATTGCCCTGTACAGAAACTGGACGTTTGCCCTCTTTTACATCATGTCAGAACTCTGGGGTAGCGTTGCGATTTCGCTCCTCTTCTGGGGCTTTGCCAATGACACGACGAAAATTTCGGAGTCAAAGCGTTTCTATGCGATGTTTGGCCTTGGCGCGAACTTTGCGATGCTCTTTTCGGGCCCGCTCATCGTGCTCTTCTCTGACATTCGCTCAAAACTCCCGGTCGACGTCGACGCATGGGGCGTAACATTAAACTACATGCTCAGCTTCGTCATCGCTTCTGCTCTGATCATCATGGGAGTCTACTACTGGATCGACAAAAACGTCCTGACTGACGCTCGCTTTTATGACGTGAGCGCAGTGAAAACAGCGAAGAAAGAAAAGCCCAAATTGTCTCTCAAAGAAAGCTTTTCGTTCCTCGCTCGCTCGCCCTACATTGGGTGTCTGGCAATCTTGGTCTTAGCTTACGGGATCTCGATCAACCTCGTCGAAGTGACGTGGAAGAGCCAGTTAAAGCTGCAATATCCAAACCCGAACGAATACAACGCGTTCATGGGTAAATTCTCATTCATGACAGGCCTCATCACGATCTTGATGATGCTCTTTGTCGGAGGCAACGTCATCCGCCGATTTGGCTGGGGCGTCGCTGCGATGATTACCCCTGTTGTGCTACTCCTCACAGGTTGTGGCTTTTTCTCCTTTGTGATTTTCCGCGACTCTCTGATGGGCTTCATTGCGATGTTCGGCACGACGCCGCTCATGCTTGCCGTCCTCTTTGGCACCGCGCAAAACATCATGAGTAAATCGGCGAAATATTCGCTCTTCGATCCTACAAAAGAGATGGCTTACATCCCTCTGGATCAAGAATCGAAAGTAAAAGGTAAGGCAGCCATTGACGTTGTAGGAGCGCGCCTCGGTAAATCGGGCGGATCGCTCATCCAGCAGGGCCTCATCATCGGATTCGGCTCGCTCGCTGCGATCACTCCATACATTGCTGGCATTCTTTTCGTGATCATCGGCTCATGGATCTTCGCATCCAGAGCTCTTGCAAAAAGATTCAATGAGCTGAACGCACAAAAAGAAGCGGAAAGACTCGCTGCAGCCCCTTCTGGGATCAGCGGCGAACCCGCTCTTGCAAAGGCTGGTGCCACCGCTCCTCGGAGCTAAGGCCCGCCATAACGTGCTCCCTTTTCTCTCGTAGAGAAGGGAGCACGACACCGGGGCTTGTCGCCGACGCAAGCAAAGCGCTTGCTCTGTGACAGGCCCCAATTTTTTTCAACACACAGTCCAAAATCTTTTTGCTCTCCTTGGCATCTCTCTTTTTCTTATGTCCCCGCTCATCGGGCCACCGGTCATGCGGCTTGTGTATTGAACGGACCATCGTCAACTCACTCATCGACACCTACTTATTTAATAAATTTTTTACCGAGAAAGCTTCCACTAGATGTTCCTATTTGGTCAAGCATTTTTTTCACATCGATTGCATAGATCGCCAATCATTTGCTATCATGCAACACCATGTTCCACTACGACCCCAAATACATCCGCAACTTCTCGATCATTGCCCACATCGACCACGGTAAATCAACGCTTGCCGATCGCCTGCTAGAACTCACCCAAACGGTCGAAGCGCGCAATATGCAAGAGCAGTTTCTCGACAATATGGACCTAGAGCGCGAGCGCGGCATCACGATTAAGGCGCGCCCTGTAACCATGTACTACCGGGCCCAGGACGGACACACCTATCAGTTCAACCTCATCGATACCCCCGGACACGTCGATTTCGCCTACGAAGTCTCTCGCTCTCTTAGCGCTTGCGAAGGCGCTCTTCTCGTCGTAGATTCTGTGCAAGGCGTTCAGGCACAAACACTTGCCAATGTCCATCTCGCCATCGATAAAAACCTTGAGATCTTGCCCGTCATCAATAAGATCGATCTGCCCTCCGCAGACCCCGACCGGGTGAGACAAGAGATCGAGGAAGTGATCGGTATTGATGCAAGCCAAGCGCTAAAGATCTCTGCTAAAACAGGGATCGGCGTTGCGGCCGTTTTAGAGACGATCATCACCGCCATCCCTGCTCCGAAAAAAAACCCGATCGACGAACTACGCGCTTTAGTCTTTGATTCTCACTACGACAATTATCGCGGCGTGATGGTGTATGTCCGCGTCATCAGCGGAGAAATCACTAAAAAATCAATCGTGCGGCTCATGGCGCTTGACAAGCAGTTTGAGGTAGGCGAAGTGGGCATTTTTGCCCCCAACGAAAAACCGGTCGAAGTACTGCGCTCTGGCGAAGTGGGTTATTTTGTCGCCAACATTAAAAACACCTCCGACGTCAAAATTGGCGATACCGTCACGCTCCATAAATTTCCGGCCGCCGAACCCCTGCCCGGTTTCAAGCTGATTGCCCCTGTTGTATTTGCGGGAATTTACCCAGTTGACTCATCGGATTTTGAGGCGCTGCGCGACGCTTTAGCCAAGCTACAGCTCAACGATTCGGCCCTCCATGTAGAGCAAGAGAGCAGCTTGGCTTTGGGATTTGGGTTTCGATGCGGCTTTTTGGGGCTGCTCCACCTCGAAATCGTGTTTGAGCGCCTCTCGCGGGAGTTCAATCTCGATATCATCACGACAGCGCCGAGCGTCGTCTACCGATTCCTTCTCAACGACGGCTCAGTCAAACAAGTGGACAATCCCGTCCATTATCCCGATCCATCGCGCATCGAAGCCGTGGAAGAGCCGTGGGTCAAAGTGCACATCATGAGCCCCACCGATTATCTCGGTGCGATCATGGGCCTTTGCACAGAGAAACGGGGCGAGCTATTGAAAACCGAGACGGTGAGCGGTTCTCGCCTCCTTCTCACTTACCGCCTTCCGATGAACGAGATCGTCACGGACTTCAATGACAAACTCAAGTCGGTAACCCGCGGCTACGGCTCATTTGATTATGAACCCGACAAGATGGGCGAAAGCGATATTGTCAAACTCGAGATCCGCGTGAACGAAGAACCCGTCGATGCGTTTTCATGCCTTGTCCATCGGACCAAGGCCGAAGCGAAGGGACGCGCCATCTGCGCCAAGTTGAAAGAGGTCATTCCCCAACAGCTCTTTAAAGTGCCGATCCAAGCTGCCATCGGAGGCAAAATCATCGCCCGCGAGACCATCAGCGCGATTACCAAAAACGTGACAGCCAAGTGTTACGGCGGCGATATCACCCGCAAGCGCAAACTCTGGGAAAAACAAAAAGAGGGCAAGAAGCGGATGAAGGAAATCGGCAAAGTCAACATCCCTCAAAGCGCCTTCATGGAAGTGCTCAAAGCGGATTAGACTCCTTCCAACCGACATGATTGGAGAGTGACTCTGCCATGTTCTTCCAGACGAAGCTTGGCGTATCCTGGTCTCACGTAAAGATGTTCGAGAAATAACCCGTCGTCGGCTTCAGACCGCGCGCGATCCGGAAATAATTGAGAACCAAGCGTTAGTGCGTCGCGGGCACCTGTCTCCGACAGATCAGGAGTCACTTCCAGGGTTGCCTTAACACGTTTAGCCCCTTCTTGCCCTAACGCAGCCTCAAGCTCTAAAAGATGGTCCCAAAACAGCTGCTCGCTCCAGATCGAGAATCTGAAGAAGCCTCCTAGCCCGTTTCCCAATTTTTCAATCCCTCTGGGTATAACTACTCAAGTCTCCGCGAGTGAACGTAACTTACTGAACCACAGAGGCCGCGAAACGCGGCCAGAAATAGTGAATTTCCGCGTTTCGCGGTCTCTGTGAGATCTGTGTTTAAAACACTTTTACGCCGTCCCACAATATACCAATTTATCGAATATTAAGCGTTATACGAGCTAGAGCTGACGTCGCCCCCCTTGCCGGTCCAATTGGTGTGGAAGAACTGGCCGCGAGGCGCGTCGACCCTCTCGTAGGTGTGGGCGCCAAAATAGTCGCGCTGTGCTTGCAGGAGGTTGGCGGGGAGGTTTTTGGTCCGGTAGCCGTCGAAAAAAGAGAGCGCCGTCGCAAAACAGGGTAAAGGTATCCCCATCAGCGCGCCTTCGGCGACACTACGACGCCAATCGGGCAATGCTTTAGAAATCGCCTCGCTAAAAAAGGGATCGAGAAGAAGGCTTTTGAGCTGGGGCGTTTTCGTATAGGCGTCTTTGATTTTGCCCAAAAATTGGCTCCGGATAATGCAACCGCCGCGCCACATGAGCGCAATGGAGCCGAGTTTTAGTTGCCACTTGTTCTCATCAGACGCACGCTGCATGAGCATGAAGCCTTGCGCGTAGCTGATGATCTTGGAGGCAAAGAGCGCATGTTGGACAAAGTCAGCAGTGAGCTGCCCTGTATGCACTGTGGTCGGGAAATGGCGACTTGCCTCAAGGCGCTCTTCTTTGAGGGCTGATAGGCACCTGGCAAAAACGGCCTCGCCAATCAACGTGAGCGGCATGCCTCGATCGAGCGCGTCGATCGCAGTCCACTTCCCTGTCCCTTTTTGCCCCGCGACATCGAGAATCTTGTCGATCAGATGGGCGCCATCTTTGTCTTTCTTCTTGAGAATGTCTGCGGTGATCTCGATGAGATAGCTATTGAGGGGCCCTGTTTGCCAATGGTCAAATGTGGTTGCAATGGCATCGATGGACATACCAGCTCCCCTTCTAAGGAGGTCGTATGCCTCAGCGATGAGTTGCATGTCGCCATACTCAATGCCGTTATGCACCATCTTCACATAGTGCCCCGCCCCACC